>JAYVMZ010000419.1:0-2012 GCA_043758735.1 Betaproteobacteria bacterium | reverse complement strand
AAATACCGGCAAGACTCCGCGCTATGTTGCTGACTACTACGTGACCATCGGCAAAAACGGCCTGGAAAAATTCCGCGAGGGCGACAAGAAGACGCCCGTTGGCGTGTATCACGTGGTCACCCGGCTGCCTAAGGACAAGCTCACGGATTTCTACGGCAGCGGCGCCTATCCGATCAGTTATCCGAATGAATGGGACCAGATGCGCGGGCGCAACGGCCACGGCATCTGGCTGCACGGCACGCCGCGCGATACCTACAGCCGGCCGCCGCGCGCCAGCGACGGCTGCATCGTACTGACCAACCAGGACCTGGAAACCCTGGCCGCCCGATTGCAGATCGGCTCGACGCCGATCGTCATCGCGGACTCGATCGACTGGGCAAAACCGGACGAAGTCGAATCCCTGCGTTCCGACCTGGCCTCATCGATCGAGAACTGGCGGCGCGACTAGGAAAGCCGCAATACCGAGGCCTACCTGCGGCACTATGCGAAAAACTTCGAGTCGAACGGCCAGAATCTGGCGCAGTGGTCAGCGCAGAAACACCAGGTCAACGCCGGGAAAAACTGGATCAAGGTCAGGATCAGCGATGTTTCACTCCTGCTCTACCCCGGCAAGGGGGATATGGCCGTGGCGACGTTCGAACAGGATTACACCAGCAGCAATCTCGCCAATCGCATGATGAAGCGCCAGTACTGGATCAGGGAGAACAACAAATGGCGGATCGTGTTCGAAGGTGCGGCGTAGAAAAGCAGGACTCGGGACTGAAGGCTCAGGACTGAGTGAAAGTCAAAAACCAAAAATACAAGGAAATCCGATGACCAAATTGTTGGGTATCGTTTGCGCCCTGCTGTTGAGCACCGGCGCATTCGCCGCCAATCCGCAAGTGGAGATCAAGACTAATTTCGGCGCCGTAACCGTCGAGCTCTACCCGGAGAAAGCGCCGAAGACGGTGGAGAATTTCCAGCAGTACGTGAAGAGCGGCTTCTACAAGGACGCCATCTTCCACCGCGTCATTCCAGGGTTCATGATTCAGGGCGGCGGTTTCAGCAAGGCAATGGAGCAAAAGCCCACACGCGATCCGGTTGGCATCGAATCGAACAATGGGTTGAAAAACGATGCCGGCACCATTGCCATGGCGCGGACGCAGAACCCGAATTCCGCGACGGCGCAGTTTTTCATCAACCTGCGTGATAACTCGTTCCTGAACTACAGCGCGCCGACCGTGCGCGGCTACGGCTATACCGTGTTCGGCAAGGTGATCAAGGGCATGGACGTGGTCGAGAATATCGCGAAGCTGCCCACCGGAGCCGGCGGGCCTTTCCCGCAGGACGTGCCGCAGCAGCAGGTCGTGATTGAGGACGCGAAACTGGTGGAGGCAAAGTGAGCAAAGTCAAAATACAAACGTCGATGGGCGACCTCGTCATCGAACTCGATGCCGAAAAGGCACCGCTGACGGCGGAAAATTTCCTGCAGTATGTGCGCGACGGCTTCTATGACAACACCGTCTTCCACCGCGTAATCGACGGCTTCATGGTGCAGGGCGGCGGTTTCGAGCCCGGCATGAAACAAAAGCCGGTACGCGCGCCGATCAAGAACGAGGCGGGCAACGGCCTGAAGAACGATGCCTATACGGTCGCCATGGCGCGCACGTCGGATCCGCACTCCGCCACGGCGCAATTCTTCTTCAATGTCGTGAACAACAACTTCCTGAATTTCCGCGCCGCGAATGCAGACGGCTTCGGCTACTGTGTTTTCGGCAAAGTCGTCGAGGGACGCGATGTGATCGACAAGATCAAGGCCGTCCCCACCGGCAATCGCGGCTTCCACCAGGACGTGCCGGCGGAAGATGTCGTCATCAAGAAGGCGGAGGTTGTCTGAGTGCCGGATGACTGGTGCCCGACTTCGCTGGGTACCGGGCTTCGCCCATAACTGGTGACTGGTGACTGGTGACTGGTGACTGGTGACTGGTGACTGGTGACTGGTGACTGGTGACTGGTGACTGGTGACTGGTGAC
>JAYVMZ010000418.1:0-4403 GCA_043758735.1 Betaproteobacteria bacterium | reverse complement strand
AGCGGCACAGGTTCGCGAATCATCGCCTCGTTAACTCCCGTCTTGATTTCCCTCGTTTTGTTTTTCCTCCGCGTTCTGAAAGGGTACTCCGACGTGCTACGCACGTAGGGTATCCGTGTTCTCCGTGGTTCACGTTATTTGAATGTCTTGAGCGCAAGGCCCAGTCCGTGCTAGAAACAGGTTTGGGCCCATCGACAAGAAATCTCACGTGGACTTTTCCAATCACGCCATTCTGATCGGCGCCGTACTGGTGTTGATGAGCATCCTGGCCAGCACACTTTCGGCGCGTACAGGCGCGCCGCTGCTGTTCGTCTTTCTCGGCATCGGCATGCTGGCGGGAGAGGATGGTCCCGGGCATATCCGCTTCGGCGACTATCAGGTGGCCTACCTGGTGGGCACGATGGCGCTGGCCGTGATCCTGTTCGACGGCGGCATGCGCACGCGCTACGACACCTTCCGCGTCGGCTTGTGGCCGGCGGTGTCGCTGGCCACCCTCGGCGTGGTGCTGACCACTGTGATCGTCGGCTACGGGGCCTCCCGCATCCTCGGGTTGGGATTGATGGAAGGCATGCTGATCGGCGCCATCATCGGTTCGACCGACGCGGCGGCGGTGTTCTCGCTGCTGCACGCGGCGGGCATGCGTCTCAAGCAGCGGGTCGGCGCCACCCTGGAAATCGAGTCGGGCTGTAACGATCCGATGGCCGTCTTCCTGACCCTGTCGCTGATCCATATCGTCGGCGCCGACCAGCATGCGCCCGGCTGGTCGCTGCTCTGGCATTTCGTCCAGCAGTTCGGGCTCGGCGCGCTGGCCGGCATCGGCGGCGGCAAGCTGCTGGTCTGGCTGATCAACCGCGTAACGCTTGCCAGCGGGCTCTACCCGCTGCTGGCGATGGCGGGCGGCCTGGCGATCTATGCCGGCACGACGGTCCTCGATGGCAGCGGTTTCCTCGCCATCTACCTTGCCGGCCTCGTGCTCGGCAACAGCAAGGTGCATACGGCCGGCAACATCCTGCGCGTGCACGACGGACTCGCCTGGCTCTCGCAGATCGCCCTGTTCCTGATGCTCGGCTTGCTGGTGACGCCCGGTGCGCTGTTCGACATCGGCCTCGGTGCGCTCGGGGTCGCGGGCGTACTCATGTTCATTGCGCGGCCACTCGCTGTCGGGTTATCCCTGCTCCCGTTCCGCTTCCCGTTGCGCGAGCAGGTTTTCATATCGTGGACCGGCCTGCGCGGCGCGGTACCGATCGTGCTCGCGCTGTTTCCGGCCCTGGCCGGGCTGCCGCAGTCGTCGATTTACTTCAACGTCGCTTTTTTCGTGGTATTGGCGTCGCTGCTGGTGCAGGGCTGGACCGTCGCGCCACTGGCGAACTGGCTGCGCCTGCGGCTGCCGCAGGAACACGCGCCCTATTATTCCGAATTCGTCGAGGTGCCGGGGAGGGCGGGCCTGCAATTGCTCGGGTACCGCGTGAACGAACTGAGCGCGGCGATCGGCAGGACAGTGCTGCAGCTCGCGCTGCCCGCCGAAGTGCGCGTCGTCGCCGCTTTCCGCGACGGCAAGAGCGTCGCGTCCATCGGCCGGCTGGAAATTGCCGCCGGCGACCTGGTGTACGTGATCACGCCGGACGAGCACATGACCGTGCTCGACCTGTTGTTCGTCCCGGCCGACGATCTGGAAGAATCCGAGCAGCAGCGTTTCTTCGGGACATTCACGCTCCACGGCGATGCTCCGTTGGGCGAGGTCGTGGAAATGTACGGCGGCGCGGTTTCTCCGGCGGTCCGCGGCATGGCGCTGGCGCAGTACATCGACCGGCAGTTCGCCCGTCGCCCGGACGTCGGCGACTACGTGCGTTTCGGCAGATTGAATCTGGTCGTCCGCGAGATGAAGAATGGCCAGGTTTCCAAGGTCGGCATCATCGTCCGCGAGCGGTAATTACGCTAAGATCGCTGGTGACCCGCGCAGCGCCGGAGCGCAAGCTCGCAGGAAGTTCGGCAGGGACTCGCCATGTGGCCGCAGCCAGTGCGCATACCGAAGAGTGTCCGCGCCCTGTCATTCGCCTATCAGCTCGAGGATTCACGAGGAGGAATTTTGGGCTGGATCCTAACGAAGTATTTTATGACCGCCGCTGTTGTGGTGATCGTATCCGAGCTCGCCAAGCGCAGTGACAAGCTCGGCGGTTTCGTGGCCGCGTTGCCGCTTGTAACGGTCCTCGCCCTGATCTGGCTCTACGTGGAAAAACAGCCCGAGGCCAGAATCGCGAACCACGCCTGGTACACATTTTGGTATGTTGTGCCGACGTTGCCGATGTTCCTGGCTTTTCCGGCGCTGCTTCCTCGCCTCGGTTTTTGGCCGACCCTGCTGGCCTGCATCGCAGTCACGACTATTTGTTTTTGGCTGTTTGCCCTTGCGGTTCGGCGCTCCGGCATCGAGTTGCTTTAGTCCGGGGGCCATCAGATCGATCCGGTTGTCGACCACGGGCGGAGAATGTTCTGGCTCGAATGGCACGTCACAGAAAGAATCACGGCGCTGACTTGCGTCTTTTGCCAGGTAAAGGCGGACTCGATGATCGTTCGGAAAAACTATCGGGCACTCAGTTGTGCCGACTGCGCCGGCGGCGCGGGGCTGGATTTCGAATTAACCATGGCATTCCAGCCGATCGTGAATTTCGCCAAAGGAGAAATCTACGCTCATGAGGCCCTGGCCAGGGGGGGTGAAGAACGAGTCGGCCGGGGAGATCTTCGAACACGTAAACGAGGGTAATCGCTACCGTTTCGACCAGACCTGCCGCGTCAAGGCCGTCCAGCTCGCCAGCCAGTTGGGCACGCCGTCGTATCTGAGCATCAACTTCATGCCCAACGCCGTCTATCGTCCCGATTTGCGAGGCCGGCGTTTCAGGCGTTGGCAGTCGTGCCACCGGAATTGTTCGAACGTCGAGGTTGACGTGCAGATCGTCCGGGTAAAAACATCCGACCGCGGGGCACCTTGCCTTGCCGGCTTACGGAGCGTTCCATGAAAACCACTGAAAATCCTGCGCGTCGATTGTTTCGCCTGCGCAAACTGCCCGCGCGCTATGCCGGGCTGGTCATGCCTTTGTTTTTGTCCATTTTCATGACCTGCATCGTGTCCCTGATCAGCACATTGCACGGCATCGGGATGGCCAGCGGCCTGTTCCGCATCTGGATGGGGGCCTGGGGACTTTCCTGGGTCATTGCCTTCCCGACACTACTGCTTGTCCTGCCGCTGGTGAAAGCCGCCACCGGTTTCGTCGTCGAGAAAGCCCAGGCCTCGCAACGCCATCCGGCCTGAGTATCGGGGGTTGCGGTCTCGCGCCCTTGCAGACTATTCTCGGCTCTGATGTTGCGTTTCTTTCTGTTGAGTGTGTCGCGATCGGGGAAGCAATCATGCGCAATCTGACCGAAGGCAATCTCACCGAGGCCGTTCTCGCCAAGCTGGAAGGCGCGACCGACGCGCGCTTCAAGGAAATCTTGGGCAGCCTGATCCGGCATCTGCATGGGGTCATCCGTGAGGTCGATCTGACCGAGAGGGAATGGCTCACCGCCATCCAGTTCCTGACCGCGACCGGCAAGAAATGCGACGACAAGCGCCAGGAATTCATCCTGTTGTCCGATACACTCGGCGTCTCCATGCTCGTGGACGCGATCAACCACCACAAACCCGGCGGCGCCACCGAGACCACGGTGCTCGGGCCGTTTTATATTTCGGACGCGAAGGAGATGCCGATGTGGGCCGATATCGCCGGTGACGCGCCGGGTGGGCCCGCCTATGTATCTGGCCGCGTACTCGATGTGGACGGCAAGCCGATTGCCGGCGCGGTGCTGGATGTCTGGCAAACGGACGGAGAAGGCTATTACGACGTGCAGCGGGCAGGCGGCAACGAACAATACGCGCGCGGGAAATTCACCACCGCCGCTGACGGCCGCTACGGCTTCAAGACCATCAAGCCCGTCAGTTATCCGGTGCCCACCGACGGGCCCGTCGGCAAGATGCTGCTCGGCATGGGCCGGCATCCCTACCGCCCCGCGCATGTGCATGTGATCGTAACCGCGCCGGGCTACGATCGCGTAGCCACGCACCTTTTCGTCGAAGGCGACGAGTATCTCGACTCCGACGCGGTGTTCGGGGTCAAACGTTCGCTGGTGGTGAACTTCAAGCCGCACCCCGCCGGACCTGCACCCGATGGGAAAAGCTCCCGCGTGCCGTTCAGTACCGCCGAGTTCGACTTCAGGCTAGTGCGGTCTTGAACAATGGGGAACCACGAATACCCTCGCGGCAGCGTGGAGTACCCTTTTAGAGTCGCCTTTGGGGATCCGTAAACCCCCCGCCTTCAGGCGGCAGATTTGCATTTCGTTATGCACCTTCGGCACGTAAGTATTGTTGCTGGTTT
>JAYVMZ010000417.1:0-21050 GCA_043758735.1 Betaproteobacteria bacterium | reverse complement strand
TGGTAACGAACGCATCCTTCCGCTTCAGTACGGCAAGTTTCAGGATTTCAATTGAAAAAATATCTCATTACGGGACTGCTGATCTGGGTCCCGCTGGTCATTACGGTCTGGGTGCTGAGTTTCCTGGTCGGCACGCTGGACCAGACGCTGCTGCTGCTGCCCGCTGACTGGCAACCGCGGGCCTGGCTCGGCTTCAACATCCCCGGTCTGGGCGTACTGCTGACCCTGGCCGTGGTTCTGCTGACGGGGATGCTTGGCGCCAACATGATTGGTCAGCGCCTGGTAAAAATCTGGGAATCCCTGCTGAACCGGATTCCCGTGGTCAAGTCGCTCTATTCCAGCGTCAAGCAGGTTTCCGACACATTGTTCTCTTCCTCCGGCCAGGCCTTCCGCAAGGCGCTGCTGGTGCAATATCCGCGACAGGGATCGTGGACCATCGCTTTCCTGACCGGGCAGCCGGGCGGGGACGTTGCCAATCACCTGACCGGTGAGTATGTCAGCGTCTACATTCCGACCACGCCGAATCCGACTTCCGGCTTTTTCCTGATGATGCCGAAAGCCGACGTGATCGAACTCGACATGAACGTCGACGAAGCGTTGAAGTACATCATCTCGATGGGCGTGGTGCCGCCGGAAAACCGCTCGGCAGATGTTCACCGGCCGTAGGCGTCGCTCCACCAGTCGTTTCCTATCAATATCAACTGTCATCCCCGATTTTCAATTCTATGCGCACCGAATACAGCGGCCTTGTTTCCTCCACTCACCTCGGCCAGACCGTCACCCTTTACGGATGGGTGCATCGCCGCCGTGACCATGGCGGCGTGATCTTCATCGACCTGCGCGATCGCGAAGGCCTGGTGCAGGTGGTGTGCGATCCCGACAATGCCGCCACTTTTGCCATCGCGGAAAAAATTCGCAGCGAATTCGTCGTAAGGTGACCGGACTGGTGCGCGGCCGGCCCGCGGGAACGGTCAACGCGAATCTGATTTCCGGCGAGATCGAAGTGCTGGCCCGCTCGATCGAAATCCTGAACACCTCGGCCACGCCGCCGTTCCAGATGGACGACGAGAATCTTTCCGAAATGGTGCGGCTGGAATACCGCTACCTCGACCTGCGTCGTCCGCAGATGCAGAAGAACCTGCGCCTGCGCTACCGGGTGGCGATGGCCGTGCGCAAGTTCCTCGACGCGCAGGGCTTCATCGATATCGAAACCCCGATGCTCACCAAGTCCACGCCCGAGGGCGCGCGCGACTACCTCGTACCCAGTCGCGTGCATGCGGGCGAGTTTTTCGCGCTGCCCCAGTCGCCGCAGCTGTTCAAGCAGTTGCTCATGGTGGCAGGCTTCGACCGCTACTACCAGATCACGAAATGCTTCCGCGACGAAGACCTGCGCGCCGACCGCCAGCCGGAATTCACGCAGATCGACATCGAAACCTCTTTCCTCGGCGTTGCCGAGATCACCGCGCTGATGGAAGCGATGATTCGCGGCCTGTTCAGGGAAGTGCTGCAGATTGATCTGCCGAATCCGTTTCCGCGCATCACGTTTGCCGAAGCGATGCTCAAGTACGGGTCGGACAAACCGGACCTGCGCGTGCCGCTGCAATTCACTGAACTCACTGACGTCATGAAGACGGTGGACTTCAAGGTGTTCTCGGGCGCGGCCAACGCACTCAACGGTCGCGTTGCCGGCCTGCTGATTCCCGGCGGAGGCACGCTCACCCGCGGCGAGATCGACAGTTATACGGAATTCGTCGGCATCTACGGTGCCAGGGGCCTGGCTTACATCAAGGTCAACGAAGCGGCCAAGGCGCGCGAGGGCCTGCAATCGCCGATCGTCAAGAACCTGTCGGACGAAGCGCTCCAGGCGATCGTGCAGCGTTCGGGCGCGAAAGACGGCGACCTGATTTTCTTTGGCGCCGACAAGGCGAAAGTGGTCAACGATGCGCTGGGTGCGTTGCGCGTGAAAATCGGACATGAAAAAGGCCATGCCGAGAAGGCGTGGCGGCCGCTGTGGGTGGTCGATTTCCCCATGTTCGACTGGAACGAGGACGAGAAGCGCTGGGACGCGTTGCATCACCCCTTTACCAGCCCGATGGATGGCCACGAGGGCTTCCTCGACAGCGATCCCGGCAAGGCGCTGGCCAAGGCCTATGACATGGTGCTCAACGGCTGGGAAATCGGCGGCGGGTCGGTGCGTATCCATCGCCAGGAGGTCCAGTCCAAGGTGTTCAGCGCGCTCAACATTGGACCGGAAGACGCGAAACAGAAATTCGGCTTCCTGCTCGATGCGCTACAGTTCGGCGCGCCGCCACATGGCGGCCTGGCGTTCGGCCTCGACCGCATCGTCACAATGATGGCTGGCGCCGAATCGATCCGCGACGTGATTGCCTTCCCGAAGACCCAGCGCGCGCAGGATCTGATGTGCAAGGCGCCCAGCCCGGTGGACGAGAAGCAGTTGCGCGAACTGCACATCCGTTTGCGGCAGAGCGAAGCTCCGAAGGCTACCTGATCGCAAAGGCGGTGAATCGTCGTGAAGTTCAAGGTTCCTGTATCGGTGATGGTAGTGATCCACACGCCCGACCTGCAGGTACTGCTGATCGAGCGCGCGGATCGTCCGGGATTCTGGCAGTCGGTGACCGGCAGCCAGGATGAAGGCGAGAATTTGCGCCAGACCGCGCTCCGGGAAGTTGCGGAAGAGACGGGGCTCGACGCACAGGCCGGCGTACTGACCGACTGGAACATGCAGAACGAATTCGAGATCTATCAGGAGTGGCGCTGGCGCTATGCTGCGGGAGTTACACGTAATACCGAGCACGTTTTCGGATTTTGCGTGCCGCAACCGATCGAGGTGACGCTGTCGCCACGCGAGCATCTGGCTTATGCCTGGCTGCCGCATGATCGGGCTGCCGAAAAGGTTTTTTCCTGGAGCAATGCCAAGGTGTTGCGCGCGCTGCCGGAGCGTGCGCGGTCAGCCTGACGCATCATTTTCCGGACGCAGTACCCGCTGATGCAACATTCAGCCCGACGGCCTGTCTCATTATGGTAAGGTTTTTGTGCGCTTGCTTTCCACGAGGAGCATAAGGATATGCCCGCCACTGCAATTGCTTTCGACCGCTACAGCCAGCTGCAGGACGACGACTGCGAGGAGCGCATTCTCGCGGCGAAGAAGGATCTCGGCAGCCGGGCCGTCATTCTCGGCCATCACTATCAGCGCGCCGACGTCTACAAGCACGCCGACCTGACCGGTGATTCGCTCAGGCTCTCCAAACTGTCCGGCAGCACGGATGCCGAGTTCGTCGTGTTTTGCGGCGTGCACTTCATGGCCGAGGTTGCCGACATCATGGGCAAGCCGGGCCAGGTGGTCGTGCTGCCCGACATGGCGGCGGGCTGTTCCATGGCCGACATGGCCAGCCTGCCGAAAGTCGAGCGCGCCTGGCGCGAACTGTCCGAAGTGCTCGATCCGGATGAGAAAGTCACGCCGGTCACTTACATCAATTCCGCCGCCGACCTCAAGGCGTTTTGCGGAGAGCACGGCGGCATCGTCTGTACGTCATCCAATGCCGGAAAGATTCTCGACTGGTCGTTTGCGCGGCGCGAAAAAGTGCTGTTCTTTCCGGACCAGCATCTGGGCCGCTGGAGCGGATACAAGATGGGTATTCCGCTGGAGCATATGCAGGTGTGGGACCCGGATGAGCCGATGGGCGGATTGACGCCGGAGCAGATCCGCGAGGCCCGAATCCTGTTGTGGAAGGGACATTGTTCCGTCCACCAGATGTTTCAGCCCCAGCACATTCTCAAATTCCGCAACCAGCACCCGGACGGCATCGTGATCTCGCACCCGGAATGCAAGTTCGAGGTGTGCAAGCTGTCGGACTATGTCGGATCGACGGATACGATCATCAAGACCATTGCCACGGCACCGGAAAATACCCGCTGGCTGGTCGGCACCGAACTGAATCTGGTGAACCGCATCGCCGGGGAATTCAAGCCGCAGGGCAAACAGATCCAGTTCATGTCGCCGGTGGTTTGTATGTGTTCCACGATGGCGCGCATTGATCCGCAGCACCTCGCCTGGACGCTGGAAAACCTGGCGCAGGGCAGGGTCGTCAACCAGATCAAGGTCCCGCAGCGCGACGCGGATCTGGCGCGCGTTGCACTGGAACGCATGCTTGCGGTGTCCTGAGGGAGACGGATATCGCCGGCTGCGCGTGGGCCATTCCTTGCCCCAGCCGATTCGAGTTTCCCGTGCTCTGGCTGCTCTTGCTGTTGTTGCCGGCGGGGAGCCATGCAGCGGACATCAGCGTGCACGCCACACGGCACGGCGACAGTTTCGAAGTCGACGCCACGGCCGAGATCGACGCCAGTGTGGCCGACGCATGGAAAGTGCTTACCGACTACGATCGTTTGTCGGAGTTCATCCCTGGCATGCTGGAAAGTCGCGTGGTATCGCGCGACGGCTCCAGCGTAGTGGTCGATCAACGCGGAGAGACCGGCATGCTGTTTTTCACCTATCCCATACAGGTGCGCCTCGCCATCGAAGAGCAACCCTATGAGCGCATAGTCTCCACTGCGGTATCCGGCAATTTCAAAGACCTGACCGGTGTCTATGTACTGCAAGCCCGGGAGGGGCGGCTGAGCCTGCGCTATGAAGGCAAATTTACCCCGGACTTCGGCTATCCGCCGTTGCTTGGTACCCTGATCGTGCGATCCACGGTCGAAAAGCGGTTCGGCGCAATGGTGCAAGAGATCGAGAAAGCGCGACGACGCGAGTCCGTTCCAGTCGTCAAGTAGCGCCACGGCGGCACGGGCTGCCTTCAAGGAGACGGGTTCAGGCGAAACAAAAGACCAGAAAATGCAAAATCTCCAGATCGTCACCTACAACATCCACAAGGGGTTCTCGCAGTTCAAGCGGCGCATGTCCGTCCACGACCTGCGCGACAGACTGCGCGGCATCGGCGCCGACGTCGTGTTTCTGCAGGAGGTGCAGGGCCTGCACGAGAAACATTCGGCGCGCCACCAGAATTGGCCGGTCGCGCCGCAGTACGAGTTCCTGGCGGATTCGATCTGGAACGACTTTGCGTACGGCAAGAATGCGGTCTACGACGGCGGGCACCACGGTAACGCCATTCTGAGCAAGTATCCGATCACGCGTTGGGACAATGTCGACATCTCCATGCACGACAGCGAGAGTCGCGGGCTGTTGCATTGTGAAATGACGGTGCCCGGCTGGCCGCAGACCCTGCACTGCATCAATGTGCACCTCGGGCTGCTCGGGCATTGGCGCAGGAAGCAGATCACCCTGATCAAGACTCGCATCGAACAGCTAGTGCCGGCGGATGCGCCGCTGATCATAGCCGGCGACTTCAATGACTGGCGCCGGCGTGCCAGCGATGAACTGGTGCATGCGCTGCAGGTTTCCGAGGTGTTTGAAGCCACGTCCGGCCGCAACGCGCGCAGTTATCCTGCCATTTTCCCGATGCTCCATCTGGACCGCATTTATGTCCGCGGTTTTTCCATTGAACTGGCCCACGCCCATCACGGCCGCTCCTGGTCGCGCGTGTCCGATCACATCGCCCTTTCGGCGCGACTCGTCCGCAAGTCATGAAGTTTCGCGAGGGCAACCGCATAGAGTTGCTGCGCAACGGCGTAGAGTACTTCCGGGCCCTCGCGGGGGAAATCGACGCCGCGTCGAGCGAGATCCATCTCGAAACCTACATATTCGAAGCCGACGAAACCGGCAACAGGGTCGCCGGGGCGCTGATGCGCGCGGCGCGCCGTGGCGTGGCGGTTCACCTGCTGGTCGATGGCTTCGGCTCGCGCCTTTTCGCGCAGAACCTTCAGCCGCTGTTGCTCGAAGCAGGCGTCCAGTCACTGGTGTTTCATCCGGAAACGTCGCTGCTCAAATTCAGGCGCACGCGCCTGCGCCGCCTGCACCGCAAGCTTGCCGTGATCGACGGCAAGGTCGCCTTCTGTGGCGGCATCAACATCATCGACGACAACGATCGCGCCGTACCGGGCCATCCGCGTTTCGACTACGCGGTGTGCGTCCGGGGTCCGCTGGTCGCGGACATGCACGCCGCCGCGCGCAGCGTGTGGATACGCTCATCCTGGACCCACATGCGGCGGGAATGGGCCGCGTCGACGGTCAAGCGGGCGAATATCCCCGGCCCCGCCGGCGACAAACGGGCGGCCTTCCTGGTGCGCGACAATTTCCGCCATCGCCACGATATCGAACAGGCCTACCTCGCCGCGATCAGGACGGCGCAATCCGAAGTGATGATTGCAAACGCCTATTTCCTGCCGGGGAAGCATTTCCGCCGCGCGCTGCGTGCGGCAAGGGCGCGTGGAGTCAGGGTTGTTCTCCTGCTGCAGGGACGGGTCGAATATATTCTGGTGCACTATGCCACCCACGCGCTTTATCGCCAGTTGCTCGACGCGGGCGTCGAGATCCACGAATACCAGAGCAGTTTCCTGCACGCGAAGGTCGCGGTCGTCGATGGAAGCTGGGCGACGGTCGGGTCGTCCAACATCGATCCGGTCAGCCTGTTGCTGGCGCGCGAGGCCAACGTGGTGGTGGAAAACCGGGAATTCGCGCGCGAACTGCGCGACAGCCTGCAGGTGGCGATTGCATCGGATGCAAAGCCGGTGACGCACGATTATGGATCGAACATGAACCTGATGACGCGCCTGATGACATGGGTCGCCTATGGCGCGCTGCGCACGCTCACCAGCATTTCGAGCTACGGGCGCGCGCGCGATTTCCTTTGATCGCAACACTCCCGGCTTACAATTTTTAACAATCTCGCCGCGTCCGGCGCGCGACGTCCTATTGCTTGGCCGGCGGCGGCGAAGCCTGCACCGGTGCCGGGGACAGCGGCGCCGGGTCCTCGATGAGTTTGACGCCGGTAATGTAGTGGCCCGTCTCGCCGAAGCAGGCCGAGGGCACGCCGATGTGCTCTTCGTAGTCGAGCGAGACGCGGCGGCCGATCGAACGATTGATCTGGTCCGCGATCGCCTCATTGCGCACGCTGAAGTGGAATTTCTCCGCCACCGTTCCGGGCATGGTGATCAACGCCAGCTCGCCTTCCCAAGTCTTGCAGACCCAGCCTTTTTTCGACAGTTTCTGCACGTAGCCGGCGCGCTCGCCGACTGAATAGCTCCAGCTCAGCACCAGCCAGGTATAGGCGGCGAACAGCACGACGAAGACAACCAGCAATCCGAACAACCAGCGGCTAATGGAACCCATGATCGAATATTCACTCCCAGCATGCGAATAGGCTGCGGATGCGAACCGCCCCAGATGGCGTGCGGCCCGCCGCAGCCGGATCAATATACAGTATCGCAGCGGGTCGAATTGAACTGTCCGCGTTGGCCGGATCACGGACGCACCGCCCGCACGGGGCGTTTCGCAATGCCAGCCACGGACGTATTACACTTCCGATATCGAAGCCGATTCGCGTTCGGCATTTCCCGCTAGTTCCTGTGACCAAACCTGCTCCCGTTCCGCAGTCTCCTGACGCTGCCGCCTGGCGTCGCAACGATTGGAAAACCATCCGTACTCTGCTGCCCTATCTCATGGAGTTCAAGGGGAGGGTGACGCTCGCGCTGCTATGCCTGACCGCGGCGAAAATCGCCAATGTCGGCGTGCCGCTGGTCATGAAGGAGATCGTCGATTCGCTGGACGCAAAGCAGGCCATCCTGGTGCTGCCGTTCGCGCTGCTGGCGATCTATGGCTTGCTGCGGCTTTCCACCACGTTGTTCGCCGAATTGCGCGATATCGTGTTCGTGCGCGTAGCCAAGCGCGCCATCCGCCGCGTTGCGCTACAGGTGTTCCGGCATCTGCATAGCCTGAGTTTGCGTTTCCATCTCGACAGGCAGACCGGCGGCGTGTCGCGTGACATCGAGCGCGGTACCCGCGGCATTTCCACGCTTCTGAGCTACATGCTGTTTTCCATCATCCCGGTGGTCATCGAATTCAGCCTGGTCGCCTTCGTGCTGCTTGCAAAGTTCGACTGGCGCTTCATGGCCATTACCATGGGGGCGGTCGTGGTCTACCTGGGCTTCACCATCTCGGTGACCGAGTGGCGCATGGATATCCGCCGACGCGCCAACGAACTCGACGCCAAGGCGAACACCCGCGCCATCGACAGCCTGCTCAACTACGAGACGGTGAAGTATTTCAACAACGAGGAATTCGAGGCGAAGCGCTACGACGAGAGCCTGCAGAAATACGAATCCGCGGATGTGAAAAACGAAGTCTCGCTCGGCGCACTGAACATCGGCCAGAGCCTGGTCATCGCCGTGGCCGTGACAGCGCTGATGATCCTGGCGGCGCAGGGTGTGGTGGGACAGAAGCTCACGCTAGGCGACCTGGTGCTGGTCAACGGCTTGCTGATCCAGCTTTACATTCCGCTCAACTTCCTCGGCATGGTCTACCGGGAAATCAAGCAGTCGCTGGTCGACATGGACAAGATGTTCCGGCTGTTGTCGGAGAACCGTGAAGTACAGGATTCCGCGGGCGCGGTTGAACTGGCGGCGGCGCTGCCGTCCGTCGCATTCGAGAAGGTGGATTTCAGTTACGAACCGCGGCGCACGATCCTGCATGGCGTCAGTTTCGAAATCCCCGCCGGGCATACCGTCGCGGTAGTGGGGGCCAGCGGATCGGGCAAATCCACTCTGGCCCGGTTGCTGTTCCGTTTCTACGACGTTAGCGGCGGGCGCATTGCGATAAACGGCACCGACATCCGCAACGTTACGCAGCGGAGCCTGCGCGCAGCCATCGGGATCGTGCCGCAGGACACCGTGCTGTTCAACGACACGATCTATTACAACATCGCCTACGGCGATCCAATGGCAACGCGCGACCAGGTCATTGACGCGGCACGCTCGGCGCATATCCATGACCTGATCGTATCGCTGCCCGATGGCTACGAGAGCATGGTCGGCGAGCGCGGCCTGAAGCTATCCGGCGGCGAAAAACAACGCGTCGCGATTGCCCGCGCCCTGCTCAAGAATCCAAAGATCCTGATTTTCGACGAGGCGACCTCCGCCCTGGATTCCAAGTCGGAGAAGGCGATACAGGCGGAATTGAAGCGTCTCTCCGCGAGCCGCACCACGCTTACGATTGCGCACCGCCTGTCGACCGTGATCGATGCCGACCAGATCCTGGTCATGGAAGCGGGCCGCATTATCGAACGCGGCAGCCACCGCGACCTACTTGGCCAGGCGGGTACCTACGCTCACATGTGGGCCCTGCAGCAGGAAGAAGAGCGGGCGGAAGAAATGGCGGAATTGACCACGGGCGCGGTATAAAGGGCCGATCGTTCGATAATTTTTGCTGTCCTGCCGCTGCATGCACCGCAATTTCATTGGAAATGTGTACCAAATGAATGCGCCAGGCATTGAAGTTCAAAGACTTATTGGGAGTCCCTCCCTAGTCCTTGATTATCGAATCCATTTTTGATATGTTTCTTTCCGTGTTTTCCGTGTTGATCGCAAATTCTGCGATCAGGCCATCGATGCAGACAATTCTGCAAGATCGGTAACCTAAACTGGGGTTTCTTGCTTTTAATAACAATCGACTGTGGTTCTTGGGTGGATTTCGAATGAAAGTGATCCTCGGTTTCCTGAGTCTTTGCCTGGCTGTTTGCGGCCTGCCGGCCCTGGCGGCCGACGGTATCGTTCACACGGGGATCAACCAATCCCGCTTTTCCGCCAAACCGGTGGCGCTGCGCCTTCGCTCCAGCGCGGTTTTGGTGCTGGCCCAGGATTCCGGGGAACCGCTGTTTGCCAAGAATATCGACCAGATCATGCCGATCGCGTCCATCACCAAGCTGATGACGGCAATGGTGGTGCTGGATTCGGGTTTGCCCTTGCTCGAATCCATGGACATAGACAAGAGCGATATCGATCGTAAGAAAGGTTCGCGTTCCAAGCTGCAGGTCGGCACGATATTGATGCGCGCCGAAATGCTGAAACTGGCCCTGATGGCTTCGGAGAATCGCGCAGCCGCGGCGCTGGCGAGAAATTTCCCGGGCGGCACCGACGCTTTCGTTGCCGCGATGAACCAGAAGGCTGCCGAACTTGGCATGGTCAACACCCACTTCGAGGACCCGACCGGCCTTACCCCCGATAACGTATCGACTGCGGAAGATCTTGCAAAAATGGTGGCTGCCGCCCATACCTATCCGCTCATTCGCGAATACACAACTTCGGATTCCTTCAAGATCGAATCCGAGTACAAACGCCGCCACCGCCTGCTGTCGTACGTCAATTCCAACCGGCTCATCAAGAGCCGCCAGTGGGACATCGGCCTGTCCAAGACCGGCTATATCAGCGAAGCGGGGCGTTGCCTGGTGATGCAGGCCATGATCGCGGACAAACCCGTGATCATCGTATTGCTCGATTCCTGGGGCAAGCTTTCCAGAATCGCCGATGCCAACCGCATCAAGCGCTGGATTGAGCTAGACGTACTGCGCATTTCCGGCTGACCGGCTGCCGCGTTAGCTTACCGACTTTCCCTCAGGAGACTTTCGCTCCCGGCAAGTGACCGAGTGCGCGCGAGATTTCCTCCGCTATCTGCTTGACCCTCATGCACCATGCCTTCTCGATGCGGTTGGAGGGGGCAGAAAGCGACAGCCCTGCGACCAGGCGTCCTTCGTCATCGTGGATGCCGGCGCCGATGCACGACACGCCATTCTCGGCTTCCTCGTTGTCCAGGGCATAACCGAGCTTGCGAACGCGATCGAGTTCCTTGTTCAGCGCGGCAAGGTCGCGGATGGTGTTCTTGGTGAACACCTCAAGGCCGGTGCGCCGGGCATATTCCTGGCATTTTTCCGGACCGTCTTCCAGAAGGAAGATTTTTCCCGCCGCCGTGATGTGCAAGTGGGCGCGAGCGCCGATCAGGTGGACCACGCGCATGGCGGTGCGGTCGGACAACAATCTCTCGACATAGACCATTTCATCGCCCTGGCGCACGGAAAGGTTCACCGTCTCGTGCAGTTCCTGGTGCAGGCGGCGCATGAACGGCAGCGCTTCCTGCCGCAAGTTGATGCGCGACTTTACCAGATTGCCCAGTTCGAGCAGGCGGATACCGAGCCGGTAAGTGCCCGGCTCGATGCGGTCCACCATCCTGAACTCCACCATCATGTTCAGGATGCGGTGCGCCGTCGACGGGTGCAGGCTGGTTGAATTGGCGAGACGCTTCAGATTCACTGGCTCGTCATGACGAGCCAGTGCGTCGAGCAGGTCCATCATGCGCTCGATGACCTGAATCGAGGTCTTGCCGCTGGCTTCGGCCACGGATTTTATCCCTGCAGATTTTGTGCGATGCAGAAATTTTACATGCTGAAACGCCGGGCGACAACCGCGGCGGGGCATAAAAACCCGCATGCTATGATTCAAACCTTGCTGCGCTGCGCCGCTGGCTACTCCAGATACGCACCTGAGGCCGGTCTGGGGGGCGAAGCGCGACAGATTGATTGCCTGTTTGGCGCGATAAAACCATTCGGAGCGTAACGGCCGGGGCATACGCCGGCTTGAATGCGGGCGCGCTCTGCAGCCCCGGGAGTTTCATGAAAGTTGGTCTGTTCGTTACCTGTCTGGTGGACTTGATGCGACCGCGCATCGGGTTCGCCTCCCTGAAACTGCTCGAATCGGCGGGCTACGAGGTCATCGTGCCGTTGGAGCAGACCTGTTGCGGCCAGCCTGGCTACAATTCTGGCGACCGCAAGGCGGCGCAGGCCCTCGCAAAAAAAGTACTCGCGGAATTCGCCGGATGTGACTACATCGTGGTGCCGTCGGGCTCCTGTGGTGGCATGATCCGAGCCCATTATCCGGAATTGCTCGCCGAGTTTCCGGAGTTGAAAGCGCAAGTCGAAGCGATTGCGCGCAGGACCTACGAACTCACGGATTTCCTGGTGAACGTCGCGCGCGTCGACAGCGTGCTCGGCCAGTTCAGCGGTTCGGTCACTTATCACGATTCCTGTTCCGGCCTGCGCGAGTTGAACATCAAGGCGCAGCCGCGCGCCCTGCTCGCAAAAGTGGCGGGCCTGAGTGTAAAGGAGATGCAGCAACCCGAACAATGTTGCGGTTTCGGCGGCACGTTCGCGGTGAAATACGGCGAGATCTCCTCGCGTATTGCAGACCTCAAATGCGAGGACGTGCAATCCGCGCAGGCCGATGCGCTCGTGCTGGGGGATCTGGGCTGCATGCTGAACATAGAAGGCAGGTTACGTCGCCGCGGCGACAAAAACATCCGCGTGCTGCATGTGGCGGAAGTGCTCGCCGGCATGACCGACACGGTCCAGGACGCGGACCGCAGGACTGCGGGCTGAGGCCGGAGAGAGATAAGGTGCAGGTTTCATCCAATCAGTTCAAACAGGCCGCCAGCGTCAAGCTCGCCGATCCGAACGTGCAGAAGGCGCTGCGCAACGCCAAGGGCAAACTCGTGGTCGCGCGCTCGCGCTCCATCCTCGAGCTGGACAATTTCGAAGAAATCCGCGATGAAGCGGCGCGTATCCGCGATTTTGGCCTCCTGCACATGGATGTGCTGCTGGAGGAATGGGAAAAGAAAGCCGTCGCCGCCGGCACCATCGTGCACTGGGCGGAAACGCCGCAGCAAGTCAACGATCTGGTGATCGAAATCGCGCGCAAGCACGAGGTGCGCAAGATCATCAAATCGAAATCGATGCTGGGCGAGGAGACCAACCTCAATCATGCGCTCGAGGCGGCCGGACTCGATGTGCGCGAGACGGACCTCGGCGAATACATCATCCAGCAGTTGGGCGAGACGCCCTCCCACATCATTGCGCCCGCGGTGCACAAGTCCAAGGACGACATCGCCGACCTGTTCGCGGAAAAGCACGGGCGCCCGCGCCTTGACGACATTGCCGCTCTGACGCACGAGGCACGCGAAATTCTCCGGCCGCACTTCCTCGATGCAGACATGGGCATCAGCGGCGCCAACTTTCTGGTCGCCGAAACCGGTTCGACCATGATCGTCACCAACGAAGGCAACGGCCGCATGACCACCACCATGCCTCGCGTGCATGTGGCGATCACCGGCGTCGAGAAAATCGTGCCGACGCTGGAAGACATATCGCTGCTGCTGCGGTTGCTGACGCGCTCGGCGACCGGGCAATCCATCAGCAACTACCTGTCCTTCACAACGGGTCCCAAGCGGCCCGGCGACAAGGATGGTCCCGGAGAATTCCACGTCATCATCGTCGACGCCGGACGCACGAATGTGCTCGCATCCGAGATACGCGAAGCGCTTCGCTGTATCCGCTGCGGCGCGTGCATGAATCACTGCCCGGTGTACCAGAACATAGGCGGGCATGCGTATGGCTGGGTCTATCCGGGGCCGATTGGCTCGATCCTGACGCCGGCCTATGTCGGCATCGAAAATGCGATCGACCTGCCGAACGCATCGACGCTGTGCAACCAGTGCGGTGTCGTTTGTCCGGTCAAGATTCCATTACCCGACCTGATGCGCAAACTGCGCGAGCAACAGGTGCAGAAAAATCTGCGACCCTGGCCGGAACGCCTCGGGCTCAGGCTGTGGGCCTGGACAGCGACAAGGCCTGCCGTCTATGGATTCTTGACAGGCATCGCGGCTCGCCTCGGTAAGTGGCTTGGTGGGCGCGAGCGGTTGTTGCATAGATTGCCGGCGGCCGGTTCGGAATGGACGGCAGCGCGCGACTTTCCTGCGCCGAGCGGCAAGACATTCCGGGAATTGTATGCAAAGCACAGAAACAAAGGAACACGATGAGCGCGCGCGAAAACATTCTTAGGCGCATTCGCGAGGCCAACGGACGCGAAAACGGCGCCAGCGCAAAACAGCGCGAAACCGCCCTGGCGCGACTGACTGCGCGTGAGCGCGGTCCCTTGCCGACGATGGACTGGGAGACGCTGCCGCGATTCCGTGAACGCTGCATCGCGATGATGTCCACTGTCGATGAAGTGGCGTCGATTGGGGATGTACCGCGCGCGGTGGCGGGCTATCTCAAACAGAAGAATCTGCCCTCCAGCGGCGCCTGCTGGCCGGAATTTGCAGGGCTCGATTGGACCGGCGCGGGCCTCGCCATTGAATCGCGTCCCAGCAATGGCGACGACAAACTGGGCATCACCGGTGCGTTTTGCGCGCTGGCCGAGAACGGCACGCTGATGCTGTTGTCAGGCGAGGACACGCACGCCACCACCAGCCTGTTGCCGGAAAATCACGTGGCGATAGTGCACGCCTCGCGCATCGTGCGCTCGATGGAGGACGCGTGGGACTTGCTGCGCCGCGAACGCGCCAGCCTGCCACGCCAGGTGAACTTCGTATCCGGTCCATCGCGCACGGCCGACATCGAAATGACCTTGGTCCTGGGCGTGCACGGACCGTTCCGCGTCCATGTCATCATCGTTGGCAGGTAGGTTTACTGTCTTGGCATCAGTGACCGGGCAGGGTGCGGAACGGCCTGCGCTCCTTCCCGCAAACGGGCAACTGCGTCGCTAACGAGTCCGGAGCGCGTTCCGGGTGCATGTCGTCGTCGTGGCCAGCTAGGCTTTGACCCCTCGGCACTGAAAGTGCCGGTTTCGTCGTCGGCGCAAAAGCCGCTTATTTGCCGCCGCAACGCTGAATTCTGGCCGCTATTCGCTGGTCAAAGCCCGGCATGGACGACATAGCCCTTCTGCCTTCCTTTCCGCTCGCCGCCGCCGACATGATCCTGGTCGGGGCGATCCTGCTGTGCGGACTCGCGGTCGGCCAGGTATTCGTGCGTGTGCTCAGGCTGCCACGCATCACCGGATTCGTCGCTGCGGGGCTGGTGCTCGGCCCGGGCGTCCTCGGCCTGCTCGACCAGGCCATGCTCGGCGAATTGTCGATCTTCGTCGATATCTCGCTGGGCCTGATTCTGTTCGATCTCGGGCGCCGCCTGGATTTTCGCTGGTTCACCCACGATCGCTGGCTGCTGGCGAGCAGTGTGGCCGAGAGCCTGCTTTCATTCCTGTTCGTTTACGGAACGCTGCGCTTTTTCAGTGTTGCACCGGTTTATTCGGCAACGGCGGCGGCCATCGCCATGGCGACCTCACCCGCGGTATTGATCATGATCGTGCACGACCAGCGCGCCAAGGGGCCGCTGACCGAGCGGCTGCTGGCCCTCACCGCGCTGAACAACGTATTTGCCTTCCTGCTGATCGCATTGCTGTTCGGCTTCGTGCACCTGGAGTATCGCGCCGACTGGTTGCGCGCGACACTTCATCCGCTGTATCTGATTGCGGGCTCCACCGGCCTGGGATTTCTGGCGTTCCTCGCCGCGCGCACCCTCGCGCGCTGGCTCGGCAAGCGCGAGGACAGCCAGTTCGTCATGCTGCTCGGGTTGATCGTCGGCACGGTGGGCTGCGCGATTTCATTCAAGCTATCGGTGCTGCTGGCATTACTGGCCTTCGGTGTGTTCGCCAAGAATCTCGATCGGGATCATGACCTGATGGCCGTCGAATTTGGTCCCGGCGGCCAGTTCTTCCTGGTAATGCTGTTCGTCATCACCGGTGCGGGGTTGCGCCCATCGGAACTGGCCGTTACAGGTGCCGTCGGTGCCGCATTTGTTCTCGCGCGACTGGCCGGCAAACTCGTCGGCCTCGGATTGTTCGCGCCCTTGTCCGGCATTTCACAAAAGAAGGCCTTGCTACTGGGTGTCGGCATGGTGCCGATGTCGGCCATCGCCGTCGTGATGGTGCAGGGGGCCTCCGCGCTGTATCCGGAGTTCGGCGCTACGCTGTCCTCGATTGTGTTGTCAGCCGTGGTGATACTCGAACTGGTCGGGCCCCTGGCCACGCAATGGGCGCTACGCCGGGCAGGGGAAACAGAACCGATGACCGGAGTCGGCGCATGACGCTCGAGTTCACCCAGTCGGCGCCTTTGACGATGGGCGTCGAGTTGGAATTGATGATTCTCAGCACGCACGACTGGAACCTCATCCGCGGGGCGGGAGACCTGCTGGCGCTGATCGAAAAGGAAAAGCACGCCGGCGACATCAAGCCCGAAATCACTGAAAGCATGATCGAGATCAGCACCGGGGTGAATACGGATTACTTCACCATGCTCGCGGAACTGAACGCGATTCGCGACACGGTGGTCGCCAATGCGAAACGCCTGAACCTGGCGATCGCCGGCGGAGGCACACATCCGTTCCAGCATTGGAGCGAGCAGCGCATTTTCCCCAAGGAACGATTCTTCCACCTGCACGAGATGTACGGCTATCTCGCCAAGCAGTTCACCGTGTTCGGCCAGCATATCCATGTCGGCGCGAGTTCCGGCGACGAAGCGATTTACCTGCTGCACATGATGTCGCGCTACATCCCCCATTTCATCGCGCTGTCGGCGTCGTCACCCTTTTCGCAGGGCATGGACACGGCGTTCGACTCGTCGCGGCTGAATAATATCAACGCCTTTCCGCTGTCGGGCACCATGCCATTTGTCGCTGACTGGAACGAGTTCAACGCCTATTTCGATACCATGCGCGATCTCAAAGTGGTCGAGAGCATGAAAGACTTCTACTGGGACATCCGCCCGAAGCCGGAATTCGGCACCATTGAAATCCGCGTGTGCGATACCCCGCTGACGATCGAGAAGGCCGCGGCATTGGCGGCCTATGCGCAGGCACTTGCGCGCCACCTGATGCTGGACCGGCCGAGCGCGCCGTCGCTGGACGTCTATCGCGTCTATAGCTTCAACCGCTTTACCGCCTGCCGCTATGGACTGGATGCCGGGTTCATCGACGCCGGCACGCGCACCCGCCGCGCGCTCAAGGAAGACATCGCTGAGACGCTGGTGCGCATTGCGCCCCATGCAGAGGCCTTGGGCTCGACCGCCGCGATGCAGGTGATCCGGCGTTGCAATGAAGCCGGGGAGAACGATGCGTCCTGGCTGCGGGCCGAATTGAAATCCGGGCAGACGCTCAACGATGTGGTCCGGCGCCAGAGCCACTTGTGGGTGACAGGCGGCAAGACGGCGGATTCCTCCGCCCGCCAGTGAAAATCCTGCCAATGGGTTTTGTCCTCGCGGCGCGCGCGGCTATCATTGCGCCCAATCCATGATTGCCGGCATTTCCCTCGAATTCATCCTGTTCGCCCTGACCTTGGCGGGCATCGCTGCGTTTCATCGCCACACGCTGGTTGTAGCGCTGGCCGGATTGTGCGTGATCGTCGCTTACAAACTGGCGTTCACCGGCTTTGCGACCGGTCCGGGCTTGGGGGGACTGGCCGTCCATCTCGGCCACGAATGGGTGGTGCTGGCCAACTTGTTTGGACTGCTGGTGGGATTCGCCCTGCTGGCCGCGCATTTTCACGACAGCCGCGCACCCGAAGTATTGCCCCGCTTTTTGCCCGATGACTGGAAGGGCGGCTTCGTTTTGCTGCTCATGGTTTTCGTCCTGTCCAGTTTCCTGGACAATATTGCGGCTGCGGTCATCGGCGGCACCGTGGCGTCGGCAGTTTTCCGCGGCAAAGTTCATCTTGGTTATCTGGTTGCAATCGTCGCGGCGTCCAATGCCGGTGGGTCGGGCAGCGTAGTCGGTGATACCACGACGACGATGATGTGGATTGCCGGCGTGAGTCCTTCGTCCGTGTTGCGCGCCTACGTTGCCGCGGTCGTGGCGACGCTTTTTTTTGGTGTGCTGGCGGCGCGCCAGCAGCATCGCCATGCGCCGATCGCGCCCGCTCCCGCGGGTGACGTACGCGTGGACTGGGTCCGCTTGGGCATCGTCGGATTCATGCTGCTGGCGGCGATTGCAGCCAACGTCATCGTCAATACCGAATTCGCGCATTGGGCCGCCCGCTTTCCATTCATCGGCGTGGCAATCTGGATCGCATTGCTGGCAAGCGCGCCACTGCGGCGACCGGCCTGGAAGCAGGTCCCGGACGCGATAAAAGGAAGCCTGTTTCTGTTGTCGCTGGTGCTGGCCGCATCGCTGATGCCGGTGGAAACGCTGCCTGCCGCCTCGTGGCAAACGGCCCTTGGGCTCGGTTACATTTCGGCGGTGTTCGACAACATCCCGCTGACCGCGCTTGCGCTGAAGCAGGGTGGTCATGATTGGGGCATGCTCGCTTACGCGGTAGGCTTCGGAGGGTCGATGATCTGGTTCGGCTCCTCCGCCGGTGTGGCATTGTCGAACCTGTTTCCGGAATCCAGGTCCGTCGGCGCCTGGATCCGGCAGGGCTGGCATGTCGCTGTCGCCTATCCGCTCGGCTTTTTCGCCCTGCTATGGCTGCTGGGCTGGCAACCCGAAGCGGCCCGCACGACCTCTGCCGACGTGCGGCCCTCCTTGCCCATCTGGACGGCTTCGCGCTAACCTGCGCTTCCGGCCCGGCCCGGAAATCCAAGAGAAAAACAACATGAAGCAGAAAATCCTGGTCACCCGCGAGGTTTTCGATGGAACCATCGATTTCCTGAACGGCCATTTCGAGGTCGAGTCCAATCAGACCGACCGACTATACGCGCGCGACGAGTTGATCGCGAAACTGCAGGGCAAGGGCGGCGTGCAGACGTCCTCCAGCGACCGCATCGACGCCGAACTGCTGGACAGGTGTCCCACCATCAAGGCGGTCTGTAATACCGCGGTGGGTTACAACAATATCGATGTCGACGCGTGTACCCGTCACGGCGTCATGGTGACGAATACGCCGGGCGTGTTGACCGACAGCGTGGCCGACTACTCGATGGGGCTGATCATCGCCACCTGCCGGCGCATGACCGAGGGCGAGGCCTACCTGCGCAAAGGCGAATGGAAGGGCACGTTCCTGAAACAGATGCTCGGCCAGGATGTGCATGGCGCAACCCTGGGTATCTTCGGCTTCGGTCGCATCGGCCAGGCGATCGCGCGGCGCGCACGCGGCTTCGACATGAAGATCCTCTATCACAGCCGCAGCCGTGCCGCGGCTGCCGCGGAAAACGAATCCGGCGCGGTCCATGTCGGCAAGGAAGAGTTGCTGCGCACGGCCGACGTGGTCCTGCTCATCCTGCCATTTACGCCGGAAACGCAGCACTACATTGGGGCAAAGGAATTGGCATTGATGAAACCAAGCGCCGTACTGGTCAACATGGCGCGCGGCGGCATCGTCGACGATGCGGCACTGATCGAGGCGCTGAAGAAAAAGACGATCTGGGCGGCCGGCCTGGATGTCTACGAGAATGAGCCCAGGTTCAATGCGGGCTTCCTCGAACTCGCCAATGTCGTGCTGTCGCCGCATATCGCCAGCGCTTCTGAGCCGACGCGCCAGGCCATGGCGATGACTGCTGCAAAAAATCTGGCCGCAGCGTTGTCTGGACAGGCTCCGCCGAACCTGCTGAATCCGGACTATGTCAAGTATCTGAAGGCATAGATCCGTTCGCCGCAAAGTCGCAAAGAGCACAAAGAAAAAGGGAAATGAGCAGATTCCGCAGCACCAACTTCGATGAATGGCAACCAGCGCTATGGGATTATTTTCCGTGAATTCCTTCGCGCTCTTTGCGCCTTTGCGGTGAAAAATAAGAAAAATGACTGAACTCTACAAACTCAGCTTGCGTGAAGCCGCGCTGCGCATCCGTTCCGGCAAGCTCACCAGCACGGATTACACGCGGGATCTGATCGCGCGCATCAATGTACTGGAAAAGGATGTCCAGGCATGGCAATGGCTCGATCGCGCGCGCGCGATCGAGCTGGCGGGTCGGGCCGACAACGCCGACAGTGCCAGGCGCGCTGCGCATCCGCTGCACGGCATCCCGATCGGGGTCAAGGACCTCTTCTATACGGCAGGCATACCCACGGAAATGGGATGCCGCGCATATGCCGGTTATGTGCCTGAAGTCAGCGCCGACGTCGTCCTCCGGCTGGAATCCGCGGGAGGCATCATGTTCGGCAAGACCGTGACCACCGAGGCCGCGTTCATGGTGCCGTCGAAAACGCGCAATCCATGGAATATTTCGCACACGCCGGGCGGGTCTTCCAGTGGATCGGCGGCCGCCGTCGCGGCGGGATTTGTCGCCGGTGCGATCGGCACGCAGACCAATGGCTCGGTTATCCGGCCGGCCGCGTTTTGCGGCGTCGTCGGCTACAAGCCCAGCTTCGGCCAGATGTCCGCGCGCGGTGCCATGCCTTTCTCCCAGACTTTGGACCAGCCCGGTGTGTTCGCGCGCTCCGTGGCCGATGCGGCTTTCCTGGCGTCGAGCCTCACAGCGCAACGCACGGTGATCACGCCAGAGGTCAGGCCCTTGCGTAATGCGCCAAAACTGGCCGCAGTGCGCTCCCCGGTGTGGTACTTGGCACAGCCCGACCAGCGCATGCAGTTCGAGGCAGACGTCAGTCGCCTGCGCGACGCCGGCGCGTCGGTGGACGTGCTCGAGATCGCAGGCGAGTTCGATGGCGCACACAAGATCCATCGCACCATCATGCTGTTTGAGGCGGCGCGCCTGGCGAAGAAGGCGCGGGAAATCTGGCGTGACGGATTTTCCGATTTCCTGAACAAGGCGCTGGACGAAGGCGAGCAAATCCGCGAGGCGGATTACCGCGATGCGCTGAAAGCGCGCGCCCACCTGCAGCAAAGCCTGGCGGAATTCTTCGACCGCGGCTATTCGGCGATCATGACGTTGCCTGCTACCGGAGAGGCGCCGGCCACCCTGGCAAATACCGGCGATCCGCGCTTCTGCAGCATCTGGACGCTGGTCGGTCTTCCCGCCATCGTGATTCCGACAGGCAAGGGGCCGAAGGGCATGCCGCTTGGGCTGCAGCTCGTCGGCGCGGTTGAAGAGGAGAACTACCTGCTCGCGACGGCAGCCTGGTGCGAGCGCTATTCGCCGTTCAAGGGCTTGGTCTAAGGGCATCGTTTGCCACAGGACACAAACTCACAGTAGAACAGCAGGGTTTCTTGTGACGCGAAGGGAACACCAACGCCCACGAAGGAAGTTCAGGAATTTTACGTTCGTTACTTGGCGGTTCAAGTTTTATTCTCTGTGGCCTGTGGTTAATTCGTTTTAGATGTTGGCAAAAAGGAGTGAACCTTGAAAGTCGGATTCGTGGGTCTGGGCATCATGG
>JAYVMZ010000416.1:0-3925 GCA_043758735.1 Betaproteobacteria bacterium | reverse complement strand
ATCCACAACATGCGCTTGTTTTCGGCGGACAGATGCAGCCCCATCCAGCGTCCGTAACGGGGCGATGAACGGCGTAAATCCACCGCTACGTCGAAGACCTCGCCCGCCACAACTCTCACCAGTTTGCCTTGCGCCTGCTTCAACTGATAGTGAAGGCCACGCAGTACATGGCGCGCCGAACGCGAGTGGTTGTCCTGCACGAAGGTCGCCTCGATTCCGCAAAGTTCCCGGAAGGTCCGCCGGTTGTAGCTTTCCAGGAAAAATCCCCTCTCATCGCCGAACACCCGCGGTTCGAGCACAAGTACTTCCGGCAATACGCCTGGCGTCGCCTTCATCCGGATGCCCCGTCTTCGAGAACGTCCAGCAGGTAGCGGCCATAAGTGCTGCCGCCCATCGGGCGCGCCAGTTCCCGCAACTGGCCAGCGTCGATGTATCCGAGCCGATAAGCGATCTCTTCCGGACATGCGATCTTCAGGCCTTGCCGATGCTCAATGGTTGAAATGAATTGCGATGCTTCCAGAAGGCTCTCATGCGTACCGGTGTCCAGCCACGCATCGCCACGCCCCAGCATCTTGACTTTCAGCTTGCCCTGCTCCAGGTAACGCCGATTGACGTCGGTAATCTCCAGCTCGCCACGCTTTGAAGGGCGCAGCGATGCGGCGATGTCGAGAACCTCGTTATCGAAAAAATAGAGCCCGGTGACGGCGAAGCGGGATCTCGGCTGCGACGGCTTTTCTTCTATGCTGACGGCACGGCCCTGCTCGTCGAACTCCACGACGCCATAGCGTTGGGGATCTGTTACCTGATAAGCAAATATCGTGGCGCCGGAGGCCATCTTGGCGGCTTCCTGCAGGCGTGCCGAGAGATCATGCCCATAAAAAATATTGTCGCCCAGGATCAGCGCGCAAGGGTCATTGCCGACAAATTCCCGCCCGATGATGAATGCCTGCGCCAATCCGTCAGGAGACGGCTGCTCCTTGTACGACAGGTTGATGCCCCACCTGGCGCCGTCTTCGAGAAGCTCCCGGAAGCGCGGGGTGTCACGCGGCGTGGAAATGACCAAAATGTCCCGGATTCCCGCGAGCATCAGGGTCGATAGCGGGTAGTAAACCATCGGCTTGTCGTAGACCGGCAGAAGTTGCTTTGAGATAACCTTGGTGACGGGATGCAATCGCGTACCCGATCCCCCTGCCAACAGTATTCCTTTCAAGTCGCCCCCCGTGCTGCGTAGTTTTTTTCCACCCATTTTCGGTATTCGCCGCTGACAACGCCCTGCACCCAATCGGGATTATCCAGATACCAGCGCACGGTCTTGCGAATGCCGGACTCGAATGTCTCCGTGGGTTTCCAACCGAGCTCGTCGCTGCTTTTCGTTGCATCGATCGCATAGCGGCGGTCATGGCCCGGCCGGTCCGCCACATAGGTAATCAGGGATTCATGTTTCTTCCGGTTTGAAGCCGGGCGCAACTCGTCGAGGATCGCGCAGATAACACGCACGACGTCGATATTCGTGCGCTCGTTTTTGCCGCCGATGTTATACGTCTCTCCGGGTCGACCTTTGCTCAATGCGAGCCTGATCGCGGTGCAATGGTCGCCGACATACAACCAGTCCCTGACGTTCATCCCGTCGCCGTAGACCGGCAGCGGCTTGCCCGCCAGCGCATTCAGGATGACCAACGGCATCAGCTTTTCCGGAAACTGGTAGGGGCCGTAGTTGTTGGAACAATTGGTGGTGATCACCGGCAATCCGTAAGTGTGATGGTAGGCCCTCACAAGATGGTCGGAGCCGGCTTTCGATGCGGAATAAGGACTGTTCGGCGCATAAGGCGAGCGCTCGGTGAACGGCGGGTCGCTTGCCTGCAGCGATCCATAGACCTCATCGGTCGAAACATGCAGAAAGCGGAATTGTTGCCGGGGCTCATTCGGCAAGGCAGACCAATAGCTGCGTACGGCTTCCAGCAACTGGAATGTGCCGACTATATTTGTCTGCACGAACTCCCCCGGACCGTGGATCGAGCGGTCCACATGGCTCTCGGCAGCAAAATTCACCACAGCAACCGGCTTTCGTTGCGCAAGCAATCTGGAAACCGTATCGAAGTCTCCAATGTCTGCGCGGGCGAAAGCATAGTTCGGATTCGACTGTAAGGCGCGCAAACTCGCAGGATTCCCGGCATAGGTCAGTTTGTCCAGATTGATCACGGACGAAGCAGATTCGGTGGCGATCCACTGGTGAATAAAATTGGCGCCTATGAATCCGGCTCCGCCGGTCACGATAATGCAAGCCTGAGTCATGCCATCCTTGCGCAATCACGTCTGTCTAAAGCCGGTCATTCTAGGGATAATCGCGCATCCAGTCGAACCCGCATCCAGGCCGCGTGCCCCGCATACTCCTGATCAAGACTTCGTCCATGGGCGATGTCGTTCACAACCTTCCCGTGGTCGCCGACCTGCGCGCAGCCATGCCCGATTGCCGTATCGATTGGGTGGTGGAAAAGACTTTCAGTGCAATACCGCGGATGCAACCGGGGGTCGATCAGGTGATTCCCGTTTCGATGCGCCGATGGCGCAATCACCCTTTTGCCGCCGACACCGGGAAAGAATTTTCCGGTCTGCGCAGCCACCTTGGCCAGACCCAATATGACGCGGTGATCGACGCGCAAGGCCTGCTGAAGAGTGCGCTGCTGGCGTGGATGGCAAATGGCCGCAGCCACGGGCTCGACTGGAAGAGCTCTCGCGAACCGCTGCGGATGTTTTACGACAAGGTCTACTCCGTACCATGGTCGATGCACGCGGTCCAGCGTAATCGTTTCCTCGCCTCCAATGCGCTCGGCTATGCCATTTCCGAAATGCCCGAATACGGCATTGCCGCGCCTGCCGAAAGCAGGGCGGCCCTGGAGTCCGTGTTTCCCACGTTGAGCAAGGGTCAGTTCGCCGTGCTGCTGCATGCCACCAGTGCCACAAGAAAAGAATGGCCGGAGATATCGTGGCTGCGGCTGGCCGAACATCTCTCGGCGCAGGGCATCATTAGCGTGTTTCCCTTCGGCAGCGCAGCGGAACGGCAACGCAGCGAAAGGCTGGCCGCGCAAATTCCCGGTGCCCGGGTTCCGCCCGCCCTGAGCCTGGATCAACTGGCTGCGCTGATGGCGCAGGCGTGCGTTGTCGTCGGCGTGGACACCGGCCTGTCACACCTGGCCGTTGCGCTCGGCCGGCCGATCGTCGGGCTCTATTGCGCAACCGATCCCGCCGCAACCGGACTTTATGGTTCGGCGCGAGCATTGAATCTCGGTGGTGTCGGCATGACGCCTTCCGTTGATGAAGTTGCCGGCGCGATACAACGCCTGCTGGAAAAAACTTGAGCCGGGTCCTTTACTCGTTGATGTTATATCTGCTGCTGCCTTGGGCGCTGCTGCACCTCGTCTGGCGCGCGCGCAAGCAGCCCGCCTATCTCGAGCATGTCGGCGAGCGATTCGGGATTTTTCCGGACAACATGCCGTCGCGGGTCATCTGGATTCACGCCGTATCGGTCGGCGAGACGCGAGCGGCCGAACCTCTCATCAAGGCGTTGCAGGCGCGTCATCCCGATCACCGCATCCTGTTGTCGCACGGCACGCCGACGGGTCGCCAGACCGGCTTGGAGCTGTACGGCGACCGCGTCGAGCGCTGTTATCTGCCCTACGATTTCAGTTGGGCGTCGCGCCGCTTCCTGCGCCGTTTCCGTCCAGTTGTCGGCGTATTCATGGAGACTGAGCTCTGGCCCAACCTGATCCGGGCAAGCGTTCGTTCAGCGGTTCCCGTGTATCTCGTCAATGCGCGAATGTCGGAAAAATCCGCGCGCGGTTACCGGCGCATCGGCAGACTGACGCGCGGCGCGCTGTGGCGGCTGTCTTGCATCGGCGCGCAAACCGAACGCGATGCGCAACGCCTC
>JAYVMZ010000415.1:0-8908 GCA_043758735.1 Betaproteobacteria bacterium | reverse complement strand
AGCTTCATTTCGGTCGCCTCTCCTCGTTTGTGGAAATTTCCATTCCCACTTTGGCACTTCGATGCCGTTTTGGGGAAGGGGCGACCATTCCATTACTTGTGCAGGCACCCGATTGCGCAGGGACTTCCAGTAAAATTCCCCCCGACTGCACCCGGGAGACCAGCAAATGCGAACACCATCACTGATTCGGGCTCGCGCCCTGGCTGCTGCATTTTTCACCGCCCTGCTCCTGGGTTCCATTTCATCCGCCGGCGCGCAACAGCCACAAGACGGCGGCACCCTCAGCATGATCGTGCGACCGGAGCCGCCCGTACTGGTTTCGGCGATTAACTCGGCAGCGCCGATCGGCGTCGTCTCCACCAAGATGCTGGAAGGGTTGCTGACCTACGACTTCGAGATGAATCCGAAGCCGGCGCTGGCGTTGTCGTGGAACCTGAGCAAGGACGGCAAAACCCTGACATTCAAGCTGCGCAAGGGCGTGAAGTGGCACGACGGCAAGGACTTCACGGCGGCCGACGTCCAGTTTTCGCTGCTCAAGGTGTGGAAGGAACTGCATCCGCGCGGACGATCGACCTTTGCGAAAGTCACTACAGTCGACACGCCGGACCCCTATACGGCGATCATCCGCATGAGAGAGCCCTCGCCCGCGATGATGTCCGCGTTCTCGGGCTATGAAAGCCAGGTCCTGCCCAAGCATCTGTACGACGGCACCGACATCCAGGGCAATGCGCGCAACAGCGCCCCGGTCGGGACGGGCCCATTCCGCTTCAAGGAATGGCAGAAAGGCAATTACATCATTCTCGAGAAAAATCCCGACTACTGGGATAAAGGCAAACCACACCTCGACAAGATCGTGTTCCGCATCATCCCTGACGCCGCGGCGCGCGCAGCGGCATTCGAAACCGGGGAAGTGCAACTCGCCGGATTCAGTTCCGTGCCGCTCAACGACGTGCAGCGGCTGACGGCGAGCGGGAACCTGAAAACGGAAACGCACGGATACGAGTTCTTCGCCCCGGTTTTCCTGCTCGAGTTCAACCTGAGAAGCCCTTATCTGCGAGAAAAGAAAGTGCGGCAGGCCATCGCGCACGCGATCGATCGCGATGCACTGGTAAAGAACGTCTGGTTCGGATTCGGCAAGCCGTCCACGGGGCCGGTCCTTTCCGTGCTGAAACGCTGGTACACGGACAAGGTGCCGAAGTATCCCTTCGATCCGAAGCGCGCAGAACAACTGCTCGACGAGGCCGGTTTCAAGCGCACCGGCGCCGGCATGCGTTTCAAGATCACGCACGACTTTCTGCCCTACGGATCCGACTATCAACGAACGGCGGAATTCATCAAGCAGTCGCTGGGCAAAGTCGGCATCGAGGTCGAGATTCGCAGCCAGGACATCGGCGCATTCCTGCGCCGTGTCTATACGGATAATAATTTCGACATGAGCAGTAATTTCTTCTATGCGCTTCCCGACCCGACCCTCGGCGTGCAACGCATCTACTGGTCGCAGAACATCAAGAAGGGCGTGCCCTTCTCCAATTCTTCCGGTTATATCGACCGCGAAATGGACGACCTCATCGAGCAGATCCAGGTCGAGCACGACCCCGCAAAACGCATTGCGCTGATCCACAAGTTGCAAGTGCTCGCCCAGGAAGACTTGCCGGTGCTCGACGTGTTCGAGATGCAGTTCTTCACGCTGGCGGCGAAAAACCTCATGGACCACACCACCACGAGCGACGGCGTCTATGCGTCATTCGCCGAAACGTGGATGAAGAAATGATTCTGGCGCTCGGACGAATGCCCGTTCCGGCCTGGTGATGCCCCCGACGCTTCGCTTTATGCTGCGCAGGCTGGGACAGGCGATTCCCATCATCCTGGGCATCGCCATCTTCAATTTCTTCCTGCTGCACATGGCGCCCGGCGATGCGGTCGACGTGCTCGCAGGCGGCGCCGGCGGCGCCACACCGGAATACGTTGCGCACTCAAGGCCAAGTTCGGCCTCGATCAGCCGATATACGTTCAACTCGGCAAGTTCCTGTGGAATATCAGCGACGCTGAATCTCGGCTTCTCGTTCCGCCACAACATGCCCGTTGTCGATCTGATCCGGGCCCGTCTGCCCGCGACGCTGCTGCTGATGGTCTGCGCCATCGTGCTGGCTTTTTCGGCGGGACTGGTCCTTGGCGTGACTGCAGCCCGCAATCTCAACAAGGCGCCAGACCGCATCATTTCCGTGATGGCATTGCTGGCCTATGCCACGCCTGTTTTCTGGATCGGCCTGATGCTCATTCTGCTTTTCTCCGTCAAACTCGGTTGGCTTCCTTCCAGTGGCATAGAAACGATTGGCGCCGATCTATCGGGTGTGGCACGCATCTGGGACGTGGCCAGGCATCTCGTCCTGCCGGCCGTGACCCTCGCCTTGTTTTTCATGGCGCTGTACACGCGGCTCATGCGTGCGGCCATGCTGGAAGTCTACGGCTTGGACTACGTGACGGTTGCGCGCGCGAAAGGTGTCGGCGAGCAAGGCATCGCCTATCGTCATGTGTTGCGCAATGCGCTGCTGCCGATGATCACCATGCTCGGCCTGCAGGTCGGTTCGCTGCTGGGGGGCTCCGTATTGGTCGAGACCGTTTTCGGCTGGCCGGGACTTGGACGCCTCGCATTCGAATCGGTGTTCCAGCGTGACTACAACTTGCTGCTCGGGATCCTGTTGCTATCGTCCGCACTGGTCGTGTTGGTGAATCTTCTGATCGACCTTTTGTACGCGCGTCTCGATCCCCGCATCGAGATTGCATGATGCGGGGGCTGAAGGAATTCCTGCGACGCTTTGTGCGCAACTGGCCCGCGGTTGGCGGCTTCGCGCTGCTGATGATTGTGCTGGTCATGGCGCTCGCCGCTCCAGCACTCTATCCGGGCAGTCCCTGGGACCTCGTTGCCCAGCCCTTCCTGTGGCCGGGCGCCGATGCCCAGTTCCGTCTGGGCTCGGACATGATGGGTCGCGACCTCGGCGCCGGGTTGTTTCATGGCGCCCGGGTGAGCCTGCTGATCGGCTTCGTGGCCACCCTCGTTGCGGTGCTCGCCGGAATTGCGATCGGCGCGCTGGCGGGTTACTACGGTGGCTGGGTCGACGACGTGCTGATGCGTCTGACCGAAATGTTCCAGACCATCCCGCCGTTCATTTTCGCGATCGTATTGGTGGCAATTTTCCAGCCCACCGTCGCGACCATCGTACTCGCGATCGGCGCAGTGTCATGGCCGGCAGTAGCCAGGCTGGTACGGGGGGAAGTGATGGCCCTGCGCAATCGCGAGTTCGTGCAAGCTTGCATCGCGATCGGCATGAACGACGCACGCATCATTTTCCGGCACATCCTGCCCAACACGCTCGCCCCCGTGATCGTCACCGGCTCGCTGATGGTGGCCACCGTGATTCTCACGGAGGCTGGCCTGGCTTTCCTCGGCTTGGGCGACCCTAACGTGATGAGCTGGGGCACAATCAATTGGTGCCGGGCGGGACGTGCTGCGCACGGCCTGGTACGTCACCGCCATCCCGGGCGTCGCAATCCTGCTCACGGTGTTGGGCATCAACCTCGTCGGCGAAGGACTCAACGACGCGCTCAACCCGAGGCTGCGGCAGAAATGAGCACGCGACTGCTCGAAGTGCGCGACCTGCGGACGCACTTTTTTAATCGCGGCACGGTAGACAAGGCGGTGGACGGCGTCACTTTTCACGTCGATGCCGGAGAGATGCTGGCACTGGTCGGCGAGTCGGGTTGCGGAAAATCGGTCACAGCGTATTCGCTTCTCAGGCTGATCGCGGACCCGCCCGGAAAAATCGTCGGCGGCGAGATCCTGTTCGAGGGCCGCGATCTGATGAAGCTGCCAGACGACGAGATGCGCCGCCTGCGCGGCGACCGGATTGCGATGATTTTCCAGGACCCGATGAGTTCGCTCAATCCGGTTTTCACGATCGGCGCTCAGATTGCGGAATCGGTCCTTGTGCACCGAGGGGGGAACGAAAGCAGCCGCGTTGTCAAGGGCGGTCGAGTTGCTCGACCTGGTCGGCATTTCCGATCCGCGCCGGCGCATCGACGAGTATCCGCACCGTCTGTCCGGTGGCATGCGCCAACGCGCGGTCATCGCCATGGCGCTGGCCTGCGAACCGAAACTCCTGATCGCGGATGAGCCGACCACGGCGCTCGACGTGACCATCCAGGCCCAGGTGCTCGCGCTCATTTCCGATCTCAAGCAACGCCTCGGCATGGGCGTCATCATGATCACTCACGACCTCGGCGTGGTTGCCCAGCATGCGCAGCGTGTCGCGGTACATGTATGCCGGGAAAATCGTCGAGCAGGCCGCGGTCGCGGAGTTGTTCAGCCGGCCACTGCATCCATACACGAAGGGATTGCTTGCCTCCATCCCGCGCCAAGGCGTGTCCTGCGGCCGACTGAATGAAATTCCCGGCATGGTCCCGTCGTTGCTGGATATGCCCAGGGGCTGCAGCTTCGCACCGCGCTGCTCAAAGGCAGTCGATCGTTGCGCTGTCGATCGTTGCGCTAACGATGTCCCGTCTCTGGCGGACATTTCCCCACTGCACCCGGTATCCTGTTTCGTCGCCCAGCAGGAGGCGAAGCCATGAGTCCGCTGCTGTCAGTGTCGGAACTCAAGGTGCATTTCCCCGATCGGCAGGGACTGGTGCGCGCGGTCGACAACGTCAGCCTGGAAGTCGGCACCGCGGAAACGGTCGGGCTGGTAGGGGAGTCCGGTTGCGGTAAGACAACGCTGGGTAAGGCCATTTTACGGCTGGTTAAACCGACCGCAGGCTCCATCCGGCTGTCCGGCACGGAGATCGCCGACATGAGCCGTGCGCTGCTGCGCCCGTTGCGGCGGGAGATGCAAATGATCTTCCAGGATCCGCAAGCTTCGCTCAACCCACGGCAAACAGTGGCCAGCATCATCGAAGAACCGATGATCGTGCACAACATCGGGACACGTACCGAACGTCGTGAAAAAGTGGCATGGCTTATGGCGAAAGTGGGCATGCGTCCCGACGCTTCGGGACGCTACCCTCATGAATTTTCCGGCGGACAACGGCAGCGCATCGGCATCGCCCGCGCACTGGCACTGAATCCCAAGTTGATCGTGTGCGATGAACCGGTGTCTGCGCTGGACGTGTCGGTGCGGGCGCAAGTGATCAACCTGCTCGAAGACCTGAAGCGCGAGTTCGAACTCTCCTACTTGTTTATCTCCCACGATCTCTCGGTGGTCGAGCACGTGTCCGACCGGATTGCGGTAATGTATCTGGGCAGGATCGTCGAAACCGCGGAGGGAAATTCTTTATGGAAGCGGCCGCTGCATCCGTACACGCAGGCCTTGATCTCGGCAGTACCCGTTCCAGACCCGACAGCGATGTCACGGCGCGTCGTGCTTCAGGGCGACCTGCCGAGCCCGCTCAATCTGCCAACAGGCTGCCGCTTTCATACGCGGTGCCCCTATGCAACCGAATTGTGCCGCCAGAGCGAACCGCAGTTGCGGCGCGTCGACGGCACCCATCAAATGGCCTGTCACTATCTTCCCGATGAACGACATACGAATTGACGGAGGGCGGCTCTGGCAGTCGCGGATGGACCTGGCAAAGATCGGGGCTACCCAGAAGGGCGGCGTCTGCCGGATCGCGTTGACCGATCGCGATCGCGAAGGACGCGACCTCGTCTGCGGCTGGCTGCGGGCGGCCGGCTGCACGATCAGCGTCGATTCAATCGGCAACATCTTCGCGCGCAGGCCGGGCAGGAAGAATGACCTGCCGCCGGTCGTATCGGGCAGCCACATCGATACCCAGCCCACCGGCGGGAAATTCGATGGCAACTACGGCGTGCTTGCCGCGCTCGAAGTCGTGCGTACGCTGAACGACCGGGGCATCGAGACTACGCATCCATTCGAAGTGGCAATCTGGACCAACGAAGAGGGCACACGCTTTACACCGGTGATGATGGGTTCCGGCGTGTTCGCAGGCGCGTTCACGCTGGATCACGCGCTCGCGCAGAAAGACATCGACGGCAAATCGGTTGGAGATGAACTGAAGCGAATCGGGTACGCAGGAACGGTTCCGATGGGCAGGCCCTTTGCCGCTTACTTCGAAGCGCACATCGAACAGGGTCCGATCCTCGAAGATACCGAAAACACCATCGGCGTGGTGACCGGCGCACTTGGGTTGCGCTGGTACGACGTCGTTGTTACCGGGCAGGATGCTCACGCCGGACCCACGCCGATGCGCTTGCGCAAGGACGCGATGCTGGCAGCGGCGCGCATCGTGGAAGAAGTGAATCGCATTGCGCTGGCGCACCAGCCTGACGGCCGCGGAACGGTCGGCTTCATGCAGGTCAAACCGAATTCCCGGAACGTCGTTCCCGGCGAAGTCAGGCTCTCGGTGGACCTGCGCCATGCCGAAAAAGAAAGCCTCGATGCCATGGAAGCGCAACTGCGCAAGGCCTGCGCGCAATTCCAAGAGCGCGGAAACGTGGGCATCGATATGCAGTGCGTGACGGATTATCCGCCATTGGCGTTCGATCCCACGCTGGTGGCTACGGTCCGGAATTCCAGTAAGCAACTTGGCTACCGGCACATGGACATTGTCAGCGGTGCCGGCCACGATGCCTGCTATGTCGCCCGGGTGTCACCGACCGCGATGATCTTCGTACCCTGCGAGTCGGGCATCTCGCACAATGAAATCGAAAACGCCGAGCCTGCACATCTCGAAGCCGGCGGCAACGTACTGCTCAGCGCGGTACTGGGCACGTCCACGCGGTCACCATGAGCGACCCGTTGGCGAAGTAACGCTGACTAATCGAATTCCGCCTGCACACCGAGTCGATGAGGTGGCGCGATAGGCGTTACCCGGTTCAATTGGCCGGCGCCTCGTTCAATGGCACGCAAAGCTTCGCCATGGAGTTTTTCCGTCTCGCCGGAAACGGGTGCAGACAAACCCTTGGCAAGCGCCTCGCGACAGCGACGATAAGTGCTCAATACGCTGGCAAGCTCTCCTTGTTTGAGATAGCAACTCATCATGCGGCGATAGAAGATTTCGTTCAGCGGATCCAGTTCGAGGGCCTGCCGACAGATGTCGATTGCGTCGCTGAATCGGCGCTGCTGCTCGAAATGCCCGCCGAGCGCACCGATCAGACGTTCGAAGTTTGTCTTCAGTCGCATTCTTGGCGCCAGCATCCATGCCTCTTCCGATTCTCGCGCGAGAAAATGCCCTGTATAAAGCGCAAGGGCCGCGCGCAGATCCGATTGCGCGCGTCTGACCGTTCCGGGATCGCCGAGACTCTCCATGCCACGATTTGCCAGGCGCTCGAAATCCCAGATATCCACCCGGCAAAGTTGCGCGTTCAGGGTCAGTTTGCCGCTGTGCTGGATTACGGCGCCGCGCGCGCGCAGCAACTCGCGCAGCCGGTGAACAGTGATGTTCAGATTCCGTCCGCCGAGATCGCCATCGGAGTCTGGCCAGAGGAACTCGCACAGGCGGCTGCAAGCGACATCGCGGCCACCCAGGGCGACCAGTGCCTGCAGCAGCACGAGCGGCCGGTGCTTCGCCTTGCCATTGGCCTCGATCGCATGCTCGAAAACGGACAGGCCAAATCGGCCCAGCGTAAAGATCTGTACTTGAGGCCTCGCTGCGCCGGCCGATACGGAGTGTTCCGGCCTGCCGTCGAGTGAGCCCAGGCCGAATTCTCCGCCTGGGTTTCCGGTCGGGCATGCCGCGGGTTCGGCATCTGCCAACGCTGCGTATCTCATGTCCGTCTCCCCAACTTAAGTTCGCTTGACGGAGTCGGCCACCGCGTTGATCTGAATATTCAGATTATCCCATCGCGGAACTTCGACTCCTGTTGAACCGGATTCTGGGGAGCGCATTACCAACGATCCATATATCGAAGGTCATAGAACCGTGAGGCGTCGTGCGTGAATAACTCACGCAATTGCGCGGCACTAGCCCGACTTAGCGGATTCGCTTTGCTTTTCGGATTGTCTCGCAGTGTAACGCGTTGGTTTGTCTGAACGCGAGTGCGACGAATCACGCAGAAGTCGCTGTAGTGAAGACCTTGCCTCTGGCGGTCGGGGGCGTTCTGCGGATAATCGAGTGCCAGGATGTTTCTGCGCGCGACCACTCGGAAGAAGGACGGCAAAGAGCACCGCTACTTCAGCGTGGTGGAGAACAAGCGCGTGAGCGGCGGGCGTGTGCTGCAGCGTCACGTGCTGTATCTGGGGGAGATCAACTCCTCGCAGGAGCTCGCGTGGCGTAAATCGATCGAGGTGTTGGACGAGACGACGCAAGTGCGGCGAACGCTCGCGCTGTTTCCCGAGGATCGTTGCGAGGCGGTGGTGCCGGACGCCTCGATCGTGCGCTTGAAGCTCGCGCAGTTGCGCCTCGAGCGGCCACGGCAGTGGGGCGCATGCTGGCTCAGCTTGAAGCTCTGGCAGCAGCTCGGACTCGATCAGTTCTGGAGCGAGCGACTGCCGCCCTCGCGTAAGGGCACGCGTTTCGATCAAGTGCTCTTTGTGCTGGTGGCGTATCGGCTGTTGTCGCCGGGCAGCGAGTGGCGGCTGCATCGGCACTGGTTTGAGAGGAGCGCGCTGGGCGATTTGCTGGGTGCCGATGCCGCGCTTGCCGACATTCACACGCTCTACGCCTGTCACGACCGGCTGCTCGAGCACAAGCAGGCGGTGTTCGATCACTTGGTGGGTCGCTGGCGGGATTTGTTCAACGCCAGCTTCGATGTGCTCTTGTACGACCTCACCAGCACGTACTTCGAGTCCGATCCACCGCTGGACGAGGAAGACAAGCGCCGCTTTGGCTACTCGCGCGATCATCGCCCTGACTGCGTGCAAGTCGTCATCGCCTTGGTGGTGACCCCGGAGGGGTT
>JAYVMZ010000414.1:0-4597 GCA_043758735.1 Betaproteobacteria bacterium | reverse complement strand
CTGCAGCGCTTGGATGACATCGTCACCATGTGGCGTTTCATGAACGATGCGACACAAACCACCGTGTCCAGCAGAATCGATTCTGGGTAAAGATCAGCTTGAAAGGGAGGGGGGCCAGCACTACAACGCCGTTCCTTCGTCCAGCCCCAGCATCAGGTTCATGTTCTGCACCGCATTGCCCGACGCGCCCTTGCCCAGATTGTCGAGCCGCGACACCAGCACCATGCTCTCGTCGTTACCGAAAACGAAAACATCGTTGCGGTTGGTGTCGTTCGATCCGAGCGGATCGAAAAAACCGTCGTCCAGATTGGCGTCGTCATGGAAGGGCATGACCTTCACAAAGCGTTCGCCGCTGTAGTACTCCGCCAGAATGGCGTGCACATCCTTCAGTGTCACCTTCTTAGCGAGCAGCCTGCCGGCAAGCGGAACCACCACCGCCATGCCCTTGTAGAAATCGCACACGATCGGGTTGAACGCGGGCGCGAAATCGAGTCCGCCGTATTTCTGCATCTCGGGCAGGTGCTTGTGGCCCATACCCAGCGCGTATTGGCGAGGGGCACCGAGCGGAAAGCGCGGGCGTCCCGGCGCTTCGTATACCGCGATCATTTTCTTGCCACCGCCGCTGTAGCCGGTGAGCGAATGGCAGGTCACCGGATAGTCCTTCGGCACCACGCCGGCCGCCACCAGCGGATGCATCAGCAGGATGAAGCCGACCGCGTGGCAGCCGACATTGGCCACGCGTGCAGCGGTGCGAATCTTCGTGCGCTGCGCCTTGTTCAATTCCGGCAGGCCGTACTCCCATGACGGGTCGGTCCGGTGTGCCGTGCTGGCGTCGATCAGGCGCGTGCGTCCACCCGTCGCCAACGCGGCGGATTCTTTTGCGGCGGCATCCGGCAGGCACAGGAAAGCGATGTCGGCTTCGTTCAACAGCCGCCTGCGTTCCGCGACATCTTTGCGTTTCCCGGGATCGATTTCGATCAGTGTGACGCCACCATGTCCGAGAAGCCTGTCGCGAATTTGCAGCCCGGTCGTGCCTTCCTGCCCATCGACAAAAACCTTGTACATCACTTCTCCTGCGCAGATTGATTCGCTGGTGTCTATGGTACGACGCGAAGCCGGCTCCGTAAACGCGGTCCGTCGCTTCGTGTTTCACGATCCCCGTGGGACGAGTCTCCGCCTTGACCTACCGGCGACCCGGCACCGGTCCCGGGCGCTCATGCCTTACGCCCCTTTATTGTAGTGCGCTACCTCGCTGGTCCTGGCGCCACTTCGCTCGACGTGGCGGGCGCCTCGATGACCCTCGGCGCCGCCGATAGCGCGCCGAATACGCTGCAGGGCGCCCCGTCCACGCCGCGGCACTACGCTTGGGCATGTGATTTTTCTGAACTCCGCCATGAATTGCAATGTCCAACCGGCCCGATAAGATATCGGAATGGCAAAGATGATCCGCGTAAGCATCGATAGCGAATTGACCTACCACGTCGTGCAGCCCAGCGACTTCATCTTCAACATCGAAGCCGCGAAGAATCAGTACCAGCTGATCATTGAAGAGATACTGACGTTCGATCCGCCGCTGCCCTTCGAGCAATTCACCGATCCGCTGCTGGAAAACCGCTTCGTGCGCATTCGCGCCAATCCGGGCCCGCTGAAGGTTTCGTATCGCGCGACGGTGGGACTGAACTACATGGTGAGCGATCCCGCCATCATTCAGGAGTCGCCGATCGCGACCCTGCCGATGGAAGCCATCCCTTTCATCTATCCCAGCCGATACTGCCAGTCGGATCTCCTGATGCGCATGGCACAACGCGAGTTCGGCGTGCTTGCGCCGGGATACGCCAGGGTCGAAGCGATCTGCCGCTGGATACGCGAACACATCCAGTACCAGATCGGCAGTTCCAATCCCAATACCTCCGCAGCGGACGTGCTTTTGCAGCGCGCCGGGGTCTGCCGGGATTTCGCGCATCTGGCCATCGCCTTCTGCCGCGCGCTCAACATTCCGGCACGCTTCATCGCCAGTTATGCGAACTTCCCGGACCCGCCGCCCGATTTCCACGCGCTGTTCGAGGCCTTCCTCGGCGGACGCTGGTATCTGTTCGATCCGACAGAACTGGCGCCGCGCAACCAGGTGGTGCGCATCGGCACCGGCCGCGATGCAACGGATGTAGCCTTCGCCACCATTTTCGGCACGGCGCAGATGACGCAGATGAGTCCGACCGTGCAAATACTCGAGACGGACGTAGAGGATGTGGCCGCCGCGGTCGCGACGGCCTGACCTGGCGGACGCCATCCCCACCCCGGCGCTCCCCTTGAAAGGGAGGGAGATGAAGTTCCGGCTTCGTTCTCGTTGGCCCTCTCTCCGATTCGGTACGGTCCTTATTACGGCTTGAAGAGGTCGCACGCAACGACCTTCACCGGTCCGTCGCCCCTGTTCTCTGCCCAATGGCTGATGCCGTTGGCTTCCGTCCACGCCTCGCCTTGCGGATGGTCATGGACGTCGCCGTTCTCGAGATGCTCGGTCAACGTGCCGCCCTGCGTAATGGCAACTGCCGGTCGTCCCTTGTGGCTGTGCAAAGCCACCACGCCGCCGGGCTCGATTGTCACCGTGCGCAGACGCAACTGCCTGCCGGCCACGCTGTCCACTTCGGTGGTCAGATCCACAAAGGTGGGCGCGCTGACCGACACGCCCTTGTTTTCCGTGGGAGCGTTCTGGCCGACCGCAACGCCGACGGCGAAAGCCAGCGCCATACCCGATACCACCGCGATTGCAATGCGCTTCTGAATCATGACAAGTTCCTCCATGTGTTTTGACTGCGCGGCACCGGACCAGAATCCCCGGTACTTGCGATAGGACCGCGCCGTCCTTTCCTTTTTGTCCCGAGGTTGCACGCGGCTGCCATCAGTGTATATCCTTGCGCAGCCTGCTGCCGCGACGGATTCGCCACACCAAAACGGGATTGCAATGTACCTGACGGTCGACAACAAAAACATATACGCCTACACGGCCAACCACGCTTTCGATGCGAGCAAGCCCACGGTGGTATTCATCCATGGCGCCGCCAACGATCACAGCGTCTGGTCGCTGCAAAGCCGTTATTTCGCCTATCACGGCTGGAATGCGTTCGCCGTCGACCTGCCTGGCCATGGTAAGTCGGCGGGCACGCCTTATCGTTCGATCGGCGACCTCGCGGCCTGGATCATTCGCTTCCTGGATGCGGCGGGCGCCGGCACGGCGGCGTTGGTCGGCCACAGCATGGGATCGCTGGTCGCACTGGAGGCCGCCGCGCGCAATCCGCAACGCGTTCGAAAACTGGCGATGATCGGGACGTCGGTGCCCATCCAGGTTTCCGAGCCCTTGCTGAATGCGTCGAAAGCCAACGATCACCTTGCCTACGAGTTGATCAACGTCTACGCGCACAGCAACACCGCGCAACTCGGCGGCAACCGCGTACCGGGCATGTGGATGATGGGTTCTGCGATGCGTCTCATGGAGCGCTCCGGTGAGGGCGTGCTGCACGCCGATTTCAGCGCCTGCAACGATTATGTTTCCGGCCTGCAGACGGCGCAGGACGTCAGATGCCCGGTGCTGCTGGTCCTCGGCAAGCGCGACCTGATGACCCCGGTAAAGGTCGCGAAAGAGCTTGCCGCAAAGCTGGCGCATGTGAAGGTCGTCACCCTCGACGCAACCGGACATGCCGTCATGGCGGAAAGACCCGACGCCGTGCTCGACAACCTGATTACATTCCTTGACTGAGGTACCTATGGCCGATCCATTTCCAATCATCCTGCACCACTTCGAAAAATCGCCGTTCTCCGAAAAAATCCGCGTCGTATTCGGCATCAAGAAGATAGCCTGGACCTCGGTGCTGATTTCGCGAATCATGCCGCGCCCCGACCTGATGCCGATGACCGGCGGTTACCGGCGCACGCCGACCCTGCAGATTGGCGCCGACATATTCTGCGACACGCAGATCATCATCCGCGAACTCGAGCGGCGCTTTGCGCAACCCACTCTTTATCCCGCGGGCAACGCGGGCATGGCATGGGGCCTGGGCATGTGGACCGACCGGTCGTTTTTCCAGAACACGGTCAACCTCGTGTTTGGTTCACTGGCCGACCAGGTTCCAAAGGAGTTTCGCGAGGATCGCGAACAATTGCGCGGGCAGAAATTCGACGTCGACGCCATGAAGGCGGCCATTCCGCAGATGCGCGACCAGTTGCGCGCGCATATTGACTGGATTGAAACGCAGCTTCAGGACGGGCGCGCTTTCCTGGGCGGCCCGCTCCCGGGCTTGGGGGACGTCCATGCCTACATGAACATCTGGTATGTGCGCGGCAATTTGCCTGACGCGGCGAAATTATTCGAGCGCTTCCCGAAAATGCGGGCATGGGAGCAGCGCGTGAAAGATATCGGCCACGGGACGCGTGAACGCGAATTGTCATCCGCCGAAGCGCTGGAGATCGCGCGCGGCGCGACACCGCAAACACCGACCGTCGAAGACGCCGGCGACTTGAACGGGCGCAAGCCGGGCGATCGCGTGCAGGTCATCCCGGATGACTATGGCAGGATTCCGGTTGAAGGGACCATCGTTTCCCTGTC
>JAYVMZ010000413.1:0-3208 GCA_043758735.1 Betaproteobacteria bacterium | reverse complement strand
TGCTTTCAAAATTTTCCAGGAAGCCTTTACCGCCTTTAAATGCGTGCTACACGCATATTGCTTTGCGTCAAATTGCTAAGTCCGACAGGCTGCTAGGCGCGAGGCACGAGAGTTGGCTTAAAGTGCGCAGTTCCTCGTAAGTACCTGGCGCCCAGTGCCTGGCACCTCGTGCCTGCGATCAGACGATGTTGAGGTGATCAACGCCCGAAGTCAGGTCGCGATCCTTGGTTTCCTTGCCGTGCAGTTTGATCTGCAGGCGCAATTCGTTCATCGAATCGGCGTTGCGCATCGCGTCTTCGTAGCCGATCTTGCCGCCTTCGTAGAGGTCGAACAAGGCCTGGTCGAAGGTCTGCATGCCCATCTCTCGCGACTTCTTCATGATTTCCTTGATTTCGTGCACCTCGCCCTTGAAGATCAGGTCGGAAATGAGTGGCGAATTCAGCAGGATTTCGATCGCCGCGGCGCGACCCTTGCTACCCTTGAGCGGGATCAGGCGCTGAGAAACCAGACCCTTCAGGTTCAACGATAAATCCATCAGCAATTGTGCGCGGCGCTCTTCCGGGAAGAAGTTGATGATCCGGTCCAGCGCCTGGTTGGCGCTGTTGGCGTGCAACGTGCACATGCACAAGTGGCCGGTTTCCGCAAACGCGATGGCGTGTTCCATGGTCTCGCGTTCGCGGACTTCGCCGATAAGAATCACGTCCGGTGCCTGGCGCAGGGTGTTCTTCAGCGCGGCTTCCCAGGAATCGGTATCGACGCCGACTTCACGCTGGGTAATCATGCAATTCTTGTGGTCGTGCACGTATTCGATCGGATCTTCGATCGTGATGATATGACCATGGCTGTTTTCGTTGCGGTAGCCGATCATCGCGGCGAGCGTCGTCGATTTGCCCGAGCCGGTACCGCCCACCATGATCACCAGACCGCGCTTGGTCATCGCCACGTCTTTCAGAACCGGGGGTAACCCGAGGTCGTCCATTTTCGGAATCGCCGTGGTGATCGTCCGCAATACGATGCCGACCCGCGCCTGCTGCACGAAGGCATTGACGCGGAAGCGCCCGATGCCAGGCGGGTGGATGGCGAAGTTGCATTCCTTGGTGGCTTCGAATTCCTGCGCCTGCTTGTCGTTCATCAGCGAGCGCGCCAGTTCCTGCGTGTGCTGCGGCGTCAGGCTCTGGTTCGACACGGGCGTCATCTTGCCGTCGAGCTTGAACGCCGGCGGAAAGCCGGCGGTGATGAACAAGTCGGACGCCTTCTTCGCCACCATGGCGCGCAACAGTTCATGTATGAATTTGACGGCCTGATCTCGTTCCATCTGCTACTCCTGGCAATTATTTCGGTGCTGCCCGCCGTCCGGGGCCGGTCAATTGAAAGCGTCCTTGTTGGCCGCTTTTCCGCGCGCTTCTTCCTTGGTGATGATGTTGCGCTTGACCATGTCGGTCAGGTTCTGGTCCAGGGTCTGCATGCCGAGCGACTGGCCGGTCTGGATGGACGAATACATCTGTGCGATCTTGGCTTCGCGGATCAGGTTGCGGATGGCCGGGGTGCCGATCATGATTTCGTGCGCCGCCGCGCGACCGGTGCCGTCCTTGGTCTTGCAAAGCGTCTGCGAGATTACGGCGCGCAGCGATTCCGACAGCATCGCTCGAACCATTTCCTTTTCCGCCGCGGGAAATACGTCGATGATCCGGTCAACCGTCTTTGCGGCAGAACTCGTGTGCAGCGTGCCGAATACCAGGTGGCCGGTTTCGGCGGCGGTCAGCGCCAGGCGGATGGTTTCCAGGTCGCGCAATTCACCCACGAGGATGATGTCCGGATCTTCGCGCAGCGCGCTGCGCAGCGCGTTGTTGAACGACAGTGTGTGCGGGCCAACCTCGCGCTGGTTGATCAGGCACTTCTTGCTTTCGTGCACGAATTCGATCGGGTCTTCCACCGTGAGAATGTGGCCCATCTCATTCTCGTTGATGTCGTTGACCATGGCCGCGAGCGTGGTCGACTTTCCCGAACCGGTAGGCCCGGTCACCAGCACGACGCCGCGCGGATACTTGGCGATTTCCTTGAAGATGTTGGGGGCCTTCAGTTCTTCCAGGCTCAATACCTTCGACGGAATGGTCCGCATCACCGCGCCGGCACCGCGGTTCTGCACGAAGGCATTGACGCGGAACCGGGCCAGGTTCGGGATCGCGAAAGAGAAGTCGCACTCGAGGTTTTCTTCGTAGAACTTGCGCTGACCGTCGTTCATGATGTCGTAAATCATGGCGTGCACGTCCTTGTGCTCCATCGGCGGCAGGTTGATGCGCCTGACGTCGCCATGTACACGGATCATGGGCGGCAGGCCGGCCGAAAGATGCAGGTCGGAAGCCTTGTTCTTGACCACAAAAGCGAGGAGTTCGGCGATGTCCATTTATAATTCTCCGACGACGGCTAGAAGGGGAACGAGAGTTGCCGGCGGCCTCGGCGCGGATCAAAAATGCTCGCTGCATTCGATGGTTACAAGGAAGAATGCAAGAGAATTATGACAACAATAGCCGCCCGCTTGCAAGCCGTACGCAGCCGCATCGCCGCGGCGGCAGAGTCTGCCGGACGTCCACTGGAAGATATCCGCCTGATCGCCGTCAGCAAGACCTTTGCAGGGACGGCGATCCAGGAAGCCCGTGCCGCCGGCCAGGTCGCGTTCGGGGAGAGTTATCTGCAGGAGGCGATGACCAAGATACCAGCCTTGGGCCCGGATTTCGAATGGCATCATATCGCTCCCATCCAGAGCAACAAAACGCGCCATGTCGCCGAGCTATTTCACTGGGCGCACGGGGTAGACCGCCTGAAGATCGCCGAACGTCTCTCATCTTCCCGTCCAGCAGGCCGCCCGCCGCTGGATATCTGCATCCAGGTCAACATCAGCGGCGAGGCCTCCAAGAGCGGTGTGGCTCCGCAAGAAGTCCTCGCGCTGGCCCGGGCGATATCTCCCCTGCAAGGCGTGCGGCTGCGCGGATTGATGGCGATTCCCGAGGCGACCCCGGATGTCAGGCTGTTGCGCGCCCGATTTCGGCAGATACGTGAATTGAAGGATGAACTCGTCCGCCAGGGGATAAAACTGGACACCCTGTCGATGGGCATGTCGGACGATCTCGAAGCGGCCATTGCCGAAGGGGCGACCCTGGTCCGCGTCGGCCGCGCGATTTTCGGCGAGCGCCCGCAAGGACCAGGCTAG
>JAYVMZ010000412.1:0-14414 GCA_043758735.1 Betaproteobacteria bacterium | reverse complement strand
ACGCATTTAAAGGCGGTAAAGGCTTCCTGGAAAATTTTGAAAGCAATCTAACGCCCTGTGGCGACCGAAATATCGCTGAGTCCGACAGGCTCCTAGAGCTTGATCCCCTTCCCGCCAAGCGCCGCCGTAACAGAATCCGCAGGCGCCAGCGCCGTGGCATAGCACTCTTCCAATTCCGCCGGCCCTTCCATGGACATTTTCAGATCGCGTATCACGCCATCCCTTAGATCGTAGGCCCAGCCATGCACGGCGAGTTCCTGCCCGCTCGCCCATGCGTCTTGGACCACGGTGGTTTGCGCGACATTGACGGATTGCTCGATCACATTGAGTTCGCACAGGCGGGTGATCCGCCCTTCGCGGTCCGGAATGGCGGCGAGCGCATCGCGATGCTTCTGGCCGACGTCCTGCACGTGGCGCAGCCAGTTGTCGATCAGGCCGAGTTTGAGGTTGTCGTGCGCGGCAGTCACGCCGCCGCAACCATAATGTCCGCAGACAATGACGTGCTTCACTTTCAGCACGTCGACTGCGTATTGCAGTACCGAAAGGCAGTTCAGGTCGGCGTGAACGACAATGTTGGCGACATTGCGATGGACGAAGACTTCGCCCGGCGCGAGGCCGGTGATCTGGTTCGCTGGAACGCGGCTGTCGGAGCAGCCGATCCATAAAAACTCCGGCGCCTGGATCTGCGAGAGCTTGGTGAAATAGTCCGGCTCGCGGCTGCGTACCCCCGCAGCCCAGAGCCGGTTGTTCGTGAGCAGCCTGTCGAGTCGTTTCATGCAATCCCATCCCCATCAGATAAAAAACCAACCACCCCTGCCTCAACACTACCAGATCGCACCACGCTATCAAGTGGCCCTGACGGTACCCACAATATTCCGTTGACCTGCTTTTCCTCTGCGCTCTCGGCGCCCTCTGCGCCCTCTGCGCCCTCTGCGCCCTCTGCGCCTGAAAGGGTACTCCGACGTGCTGTGCACGTAGGGTATCTGCGTTGGGTGTAATCCCTAAGCATTAGAAAGAAAGCGATCGAGCTTGTTGGCAAAAGCCTGCCGGTCGGCATTGCTGAAGGTGGCGGGCCCGCCGGTATCGACGCCGCCGCTGCGCAACTCGTCCATGAGCTTGCGCACGGCCAGGCGTTCCCTGATGTTGTCTTTGGTGTAGGTCTCGCCGCGCGGATCCAGGGCATGGCCGCCCTTCTCTATGACACCGGCGGCGAGCGGAATATCGGCGGTGACCACCAGATCCCCGGCCTCGGTCAGCTCGACGATTCTGTCGTCGGCGACATCGAATCCGGCCGGCACCTGGAGCGCCTTGATGTATGGGGACGGGGGAATTCTGACCGGCTGGTTGGCAACCAGCGTCAGGGTGACATGCGCCCGATCGGCGGCGCGGAACAGGATGTCCTTGATGACATTCGGACAGGCATCGGCATCGACCCAGATCCGCATGCATCCGCCTCCCGTTCAGCCCTGGGTGGGAGTTTCTCCTCCAGCCGGCGGCGGGGTGGTGCCATCGCCCTCGGCGGGCGTTCCCGCTTTTTCCGATGCCTTGCGCAGGCGTTTTTCTTCCTGCTTTTTCTTTTTTGCGATTTCTTTTTGACGTTTCTCGAATGAATAGTTTGGTTTGGCCAATCTGTCACCTCTCAAAAGTAGTTGAAAATGGACTGCCGACCGCCCGCAGGGCAATTATCGCCTTTCTTTGAACTATTTGTGCCCCTTTTGTACCCTCGTTTCGAGGCTTTTATATCATCTGCCGCCGGACACGTCGATAAAGGCACCGGTGATATAGGACGCCTCTTCGGACAACAGCCACAGGATGGCGCTGGCGACTTCCTCGGCCGTGCCGCCGCGCTTCATTGGCGCGAATGCCTTGACCCGGTCAACCCGGCCCGGCTCCCCGCCGCTGGCATGCATTTCCGTATAGATGAACCCTGGCCGAACGGCATTGACGCGGATGCTTTCCTCTGCGACCTCCTTCGCCAGGCCGACGGTCAGCGAATCGACCGCCCCTTTGGAAGCCGCATAGTCGATGTACTCTCCCGGGGAGCCGATTTGCGATGCGCGCGAGGAAACATTGACAATCCCGCCGCCCTCGCCGCCGTGCTTCGTCGACATGCGCCGCACCGCTTCACGTGAGCAAATAAAAGCGCCGGTAACGTTGGTCGCAAATACGCGACTCAGGCGTGCCGCGTCGATTCCCTCGAGCCGCGTCTGCTTTTCAAGGATGCCGGCATTGTTGACCAGCGCGGTCACGCGCCCGAGTTCCTTATCGACGGTTTCGAACAGTCGCACCACATCCTGCTCGGACGCGATATCCGCGGCCACTGCAATGGCGTGATGGCCGATCTTTTCGATGCTGTTTACAATTTCTTCGGCGGCAGCGCGGCTATGCAGGTAGTTCACACAGACAGAATATCCGCGTTGCGCCGCCAGCAGCGCAGTCGCCGCGCCTATTCCGCGGCTGCCGCCAGTCACGATCATGATTTTGTTCATCGCATTCCCTTCGGTAGAGTTTTCAATGTTGTATGTCGAGCGCGTCGTGCGACAACGCAAGGGCTTGCGCCAGCAGGGTGTATTTGCAATTGAGATCCGGGCCGGTATTCCCCGGCGATGCGCCCTGGTCGAGATCGGCCAGAAACGATTTCAGCACTACGGAAAAATGCTGTTCGTGCGTGGTGCGCAACGCTTTCGGAATCACGATGCGAAACCCCTCGCCTTCGGACTCAAGGCCAAGCCCGGGAAACTCTTCCTGCATCTGCTCCACCGCACAAGTCAGCGCATCGGCATAAGCCTTGCCGCCTTTCGCGGGATTGATGCTCAGCGTGGTCAGGAATCCCGTCTCCACCTCCTGATCGGCGATAAGATCGGCCTTGCTCCCGCGCAGTAACGCATGATGAAGGTCGCCCCCGCCCACCGGTTCTTCCAAGTCCCACAAAGTCTCGATCTCGACGGGAATACCGCGCAATTCATAGGACAGCACAGCATTGCAAAGATACTGCAACGTGCCGTCCACGACCTGGTCTTGCAGGCCCGGCGGGAACTCCTCCCACCCGGTGATGCGCGAGAAAATGCTGCGCGGAATCGCGGTCGGCCACTGCCTTGCACAAAGCCGTGCGACATCGCGATCGAAGTCGAAAGGCGACCCGTCGCCGGTCATCCATTGCACCAGGTCGACGAGGTGCGTGGTGACGTCGGTGATGCCTTCACCTTGGGAGGCGGGGTCGAAATACCAGGCGGGCCGCCGTAGCGGCGCGCCATTGACCATCTTGTAGAGGTGATGGACGCTGCGGATGGCGATTGCGGGGCGGGGGCCCTCGAGACGGAAACCGCCGAATATCGCGGGCTGCCGCATGAACGCCTTCTGCAGGCGGTTCACAATCTCATGGCGCTCGGTCATGATATCCATGGCGAGCGGCGCTCTCGCCGTGATCTCATCCAGCAAAGCGGTCTGCCCGCTTTCGATCAACCAGGGCTTGTCGCCCAGCACGCAGAGCCCTTGGGCATGCAGCAGGTGGATGAGCGGCATCTTTTCGTTATTCCGGCCGGCAATGATCACCACCTGCCCCGGCCGCTGCGCGAATAGCTTTTCAAGATAATCTGCACCGCGATAGACGTACAGCGTCCAGTGCGTCGGGTTCACTGGGCGGTCATTGAAGGAGTGAACCAGGCGTATGAATGTGTCCACGTCCGGCCCGTCCTCGGCGAAAACATGGATGTCGTCGTCGATCAGCGGATGGCTCTCGCGCAAGGTCAACGCCGCGTGGAAGTGACCGGGATTCAGGATGATCAGGGTATGTCTTTGCGTCACGGTCCTATCTCACTTTCATACCGGCATCACAACGGACCGGAGCGCCGCTTGCTGCGCTCGCCAGCAATGCATCGATCAGCCGGTGCACGCGCAACGCCTTCTCGCCACCGCCGCGCGGACTGCTTTCAGAAAGTCCCGCCACACGCTGCGATGATAGTCGTGGGGAAAAGCCATGGGATCCGCTCCCGTGCCGCCCCACGAACCATCGGCGGCGAACGTCTCGTCGCGGCCGTCGTGCCATTTCGCCTCGAACGCCGTGCCGAGCAGGGTTGCATCCGCGCGTTCCTGTTCAATCACGATTCCTGTTCAATCACGGCGCAGCCTCGCCAGCCGGCTCGCCTTGTCGGCATTGACGGCGCCTTTTGGTGCGCGGCCTTGCAGGATTTCCGCAACCTGCGCCACGGTCTCGAGCGCCTGATGCTCCGTCGCCTGCGGCGTAAGGCCGCCAATGTGCGGCGTGGCGACCACTTTCGGGTGACGCGCGAGCGCAAGCGATGGCTTCTGATCGTGGTCGCGGCCGACGTCCGTTGCACAACCTGCCAGCCGGCCCGAATCGAGCGCGCGCAGCAAAGCCGGTTCATCGACCAGGTTGCCACGCGACGCGTTGACGAAAAACGCGCCAGCCTTCATTGTCGCGAAGGCCTGTTCATTCATCAGATTCTCGGTCTCGTCGGTGGCGGCCGCCAGACAGGCGACGAAGTCCGCTTCCGCAAGCAACTGCAGCAATGCGACTTGCGTCAGCGCAGCATTCGCAATCTTCGAATAGGGGTCGCTGACCATGACGCGCATGCCCAACGCCAACGCCATCTCGCATAGGTACCGGCCGATCTGCCCATAGCCGATCACGCCCAGCGCCGCTCCCTGCAATTGCCGACCCATCTTCGCTTCCCGCACTTTGCCGTTTTTGTAGTCGACGGTGGACAGGCTGATTTCGCGGCCAAGGTCGATCATGGCGCCGAGCACCCATTCGGCCGTCGCTGCGATGAAGCCCGCGCTTGCATGCGTTACAAGCACGCCGTTCGCGGTGGCGGCGCCGAGGTTTACGTTGCGAATGTCCATTGCGCAGCGGCAAAACGCAACCAGGTCCGGCAGGCGGGCGAACAATTCGGGATCGCCGGCGACGTGGCGATGCGTCACGATGACTTCGCATCCGCGCGCGGCGTCGATCAGTTCCGTCGTATCGAGTTCGCGTCCGAGCGGATTGCGGCGGACTTCGCCGAGCGCTGAAAGGCCGGCAAGGGCCCGGTCGCTGTAGTAGTTGTCGCGGACCTGCGGCGGGTGGGTCAGCAGGATGGTCGCCACGCTAGGCCCAGGCAAAACCGAACAGCTCGGCGGGATTGTCAGCCAGGATCTTGCGGCGGATTTTTTCATCCGGCGCCCAGTCGAGCAGCAAGTCCAGCAGATCCGCATCGTCCGGTCTGTTGTCCGTCGGCGCGGACGGATGCGGCCAGTTGCTCGCCCAGATGATTCTCTCGGGTGCATGCACGATCAACGCTTTCGCCAGGCGTGCCACGTCTTCGTATTTTGGCGCGCGGGTCTTCGACGTTTCGTTCATTTTTCCTTTTTCTGTTTTGCGACTTTCTTCGATTTCGGCGCTTTTTTCTTCACCGTGCCGGCTTTCGGGGCTTTCCTGATGGCGGTCTTGCGGCTCGGATCGCCGCCGTATTCGGCCAACACGAAAGTACCGCCCTGGAACATCTCGGTGCGCGGATCGCCTGGCTTGTCCTTCGCCAGCACTTCGGCAGCATAGAGTTCAGCGTCGTCCTGCGGCAGGTAACCGAGCCGGCGCGCATTGGAATTGTCGTACCAACTGCGCTTGTTGTCCGACACGCCATAGACTATCTCGAAATTGATATTCGGATTGTCGATGCCCACCGAGACAAGGCGCGCGAGGTCGCGCGGACTGATCCAGATTGACAGGCGCCGTTTGTCCGGCGGCACCGGATTGACGTTGCCGATGCGCATGCAGAATACCTCCAACCCGTACTTGTCGGCATAGAGGCTGCCGATCTGTTCGCCGAATGCCTTGGACACGCCGTAGCGGCTGTCCGGCTTCGGATAGACGCGGTGGTCGATCTTGACGTCGCGCCTGTAGAAGCCCGCGGCATGGTTGCTGGAAGCAAACAGCACGCGCTTTACGCCGTTCCTGCGCGCGGCCTCGAATACGTTGTAGCAGCCGATGATATTCGCGTGCAGGATGCTTTCCCAGGGCCCTTCGGCCGAAAATCCACCGAGATGCACGATCGCGTCCACACCTTTGGTCACGCGCAGCATGTCGGCCATTTTTGCTACATCGCCGCGCGCCTGCTTCTCTCCGGGCGAAATGTCCTTGACAGCAACGATGTCCGACAGCCGCAGGTTGTATCTGCCGGCAAGTTCGCGACGCAAATGGCTGCCCACATTGCCGGCGGCGCCGGTGATCAATACGGTTTTCATGTTCGCTATCCTTTCCTTGAAACGAAACGGCCCGCAGCTACCCGCGGGCCGGAGCGACCAACCGGACTCCCGCTCTTAATGCGTGAACAGGGCCAGTGCCTTGGTGATGGTCGTCCACACCCCCCATGCCAGAGGGATGCCCACGAACAGCCAGAACAACACAACCAATCCCTGATTGCTGCCGGCGCCGCTGACCGCGGCCGCGTCGCCGCCGACCGCGGATTTCGCCGCGGCGTCATGCGCAAGCTTGCGCTCCGCTTCCAGTTCGGAATCGGTCATGAACCACTTCGCCGCGACCGGCCGCACCAGCAGATTGCAGATGAATCCGCCAACCAGCAGGCCCGCGAGGATGTACATGGTGGTGTCGTACGCGGCGCTCTTCGGCGTGCCGTGTTTGATCTGATAGTCGTTGATGTAGTTCACGATGACCGGACCGAGCACGCCGGCGGTGGACCAGGCCGTCAACAACCGTCCGTGGATGGCACCGACCATCTGCGTGCCGAACATGTCCGCGAGATAAGCCGGAATGGTGGCGAAGCCGCCGCCGTACATGGTCAGGATAATGCAGAAAAAACCGACGAATAGCGCCATGTTGCCGGCATGTCCCGCCGATGGCGCGGACGCGTAGAGGATAAACCCGAGCGTAAAGAACGTGAAATACGTCGCCTTGCGTCCGATGTAGTCGGATAGCGAAGCCCAGATGAATCGCCCGGCGATGTTGAACAGGCTCAGCAGTCCGGTAAACGCCGCAGCGATGACCGCAATCTGACCGAGTTGCTCCTTGCTGAGCGCGTCGAATTTGAGGTCGAGTCCGATCAACTGGCCGCCGAAGATTTCCTGCAGCATCGGCGACGCCATCCCGATCACGCCGATGCCCGCCGAGACGTTCAGCATGAGGATGCCCCACAACAGCCAGAACTGCGGCGTCTTGTGCGCGTTCTTCAGGTGCACGTGACGGGTCGTGATCATCGTATTGGTCGCCGCGCTGGCCGGCGGCGTCCAGCCCGCGGGCTTCCAGCCGGTCGGCGGCACGCGATAAGCCAGCGCACCGATCATCATGAATACGAAATAGACCGCCGCCATGGTGACGAAGGTTTCCCAAACGCCCACGGACATCGGCGTGGCGTAATGCTTCATCAGCATCGCGGCAAGCGGCGAACCGATCATTGCTCCGCCGCCGAAACCCATGATCGCCATGCCGGTGGCCATGCCGCGCCGGTCCGGAAACCATTTGATCAATGTCGACACCGGCGAGATGTAGCCGAGGCCGAGCCCGCCACCGCCGATGACGCCTGAACCCAGCCACATCAGCCACAATTGATGGGTATATACGCCGATAGCCGACATCAAGAGGCCGCCGCACCAGCACAACGCGGAGACCACACCCGCCTTGCGTGGCCCGGCATGCTCGAGCCATCCGCCCCACAGTGCCGCGCTGGAGCCAAGGAAAACGAAGAACAGCGTATACATCCAGCCCAGGATCGGCTTGTCCCAATCACAGGTGGTGGTGAACAACATCGAGATCCAGCTCATGTCGGCCGGGCACTCGACCGATTTGTTGATGCCAATGGCCTTGGTGAGCGGCAGCCAGAACACGGAGAATCCATAGGCCATGCCGATGCACAAGTGGATGCACAGCGCCGCGGGCGGTACCAGCCACCGATTGAATGTCGGCCCAGCGATGGTACGTTCCTTGTCCAGAATTCCAGCCATGGTGCGGCTCCTCCTCGTTATTGTTCAGGTCGGGACTTCATGCCCCGGCTCTATCCGGCGCCTGCTTTGCTGGCGAATAATACCGTAATCCTATTCGGCCCAATACCCGGCCGTCATCGCTGCCAACGATGATAACCTTCCGTTTCGTAATAAATTTGTCGTGCCGGCACCATCGGCACTTTCATAACCCGGTGGGTTGAATTTGTCCCCTCGCCCCTCACCTCTTATGGCTGAAAGCCCGTATCCCGTGGGCGTCCCTCGTTCCCCGGTAACGGCCGTGCTCCTCGCCGGCGGTCTTGGCCGCCGCATGGGCAACGTCGACAAGGGATTGCACTTGCTTGGGGGCCGCCCGCTGGCAAGCTGGGTACTGCAGCGTCTGGCTTCGCAGGTGGACGAAATACTGATCAACGCCAACCGCAACCCGGAGGTCTATGCGGCGTTCGGTTATCGCGTGATTGAGGATCGCATCGGCGGATACGCCGGCCCCCTGGCTGGCATGCATGCTGGCTTGTCGGAGGCGAAAAACAATCTGGTTGCGTTCGCGCCCTGCGATACGCCGTTGCTGCCCGCGGACCTGGTCACCCGCCTGCTCGCACCGCTGCAGGACGAACGCGTGGACTTGAGCGTGGCAAAAACAGGAACGCGGGTGCATCCGGTCATCTGCATCGCACGCAAACGCCTGCTGCCGCATCTTGCCGGCTTTCTCGAGGGTGGGGGGCGCAAGGTCGACGCATGGTTTGCGACCCTAAACGTGGTGGAAGTCGCATTCGACGAGCAGCAGCAAGCCTTCCGCAATGTCAATACCGAGGAAGAATTGCGCGCGATCGAACGGGATCAACCCGCCGCTTCGCGCAAATAACGCATGTAAAAGCGCACGAACTCGCCATAGTTGTCGACGCTGATGCGCTCGTTGACGCCGTGATACCGCTTCAGGTCGTCCCGCGACAATCGCGCCGGCAGGAAGCGGAACAGGTTGTCCGAGATAGCGATGAAATGGCGGGTGTCGGTCGCGCCGAGCACGAGGGAGGGCGCCACGATGGCCTCCGGAAAGCTTGCTTTTACGGCGCGATGCAGTTTGCGAAAAGCGTCGCTGTCGGGGCTCGACACCGGGGAAGGCTCGCTGCGCGATGCACCGGTGGCCGCAATCTTGACGCGCGGATCGCCAATAATATCGATGACGCGCCTGATCGCCTGGTCGCTGCTCATGCCGGGCAGGAGGCGCAGATTGACCACACCGCGCGCGCGCATCGGCAATACGTTTTCCTTGATGCTGCCCTCGAGCATGGTCGGCGCGATCGTCGTGCGCAACATCGCACCGGTCGACGGTGCGTTTTCCATCTGCGACTTCACCAGCGGTGCGAACAGCCAAAGATTCGAGAAGACCACCCGCCGGAACCAGCCCTGCTCCGGACCGAGGAACGCGAACTGGCTGCGCACCGGGTCGGGAATCGTCGCCGCGAACTGATTGTCTTCGAGCCGCGCGATGGCCGCGCTCAGGATGCCGACGGCAGTGTGCGCAGGCGGCATCGAGGAATGTCCCCCTTCGGCCTCCACCAACAGCTCGAGGCTCAGATAACCTTTCTCCGCAATGCCGATCAAGGCCACCGGTTTGTCAAAACCGGGGACGATGCCCTGCGTCACCACTTGCCCTTCGTCGAGCACGGATTCGAGCCTTATTCCTTGCAACGAAAGCCATTCGGCGATTTTTGCCGAGCCCTCGCGTCCGCCGACTTCCTCGTCGTGCCCGAACGCAAAATAAATGGTCCGCTGCGGCCGGAAGCCTTGCGCGAGCAGCGCTTCCGCCGCTTCGTGCAAGGCCATCACCGCGCCTTTGTCGTCCAGCGTACCCCGGCCCCAGATGAAACCGTCCGCGACCACGCCGCCAAACGGCGGCTGCAGCCACTTGTCCGCGCTCACTGGATCGACGGGCACCACGTCCTGGTGCGCCATGACCAGGATGGGTTGGGCTGAAGCATCCGTTCCGGGCCATCGGTAAACCAGGCTGTAGCCGTTGACGCGTTGCGGCTTGAGCGCCGACTGCATGCGTGGAAAACTGCGGGCGAGGAAAGTATGAAACCCTTCGAATTCACTGCGCGGGAATTTAGACGGGTCTTGATGGGAGAGTGTCTGGAAACGTATTGCCTGCGCCAGGCGCTGCACCGCTGGCGCCGCATCGGGCACCGATTCGTCGTTGCGCGCAACATCGATCTGCCGGCTGCCAAAGCGCGCCTCATTGAACGCAAGAACTGCCGCAAAAACGGCCGCCACCGCAATCACTGCGCCGATCCATTTTTTCATACCTGCCTCCGGAACAATGCCGGCGGAAGAACTCAGCGCCTGTCGGGGAAATAAGCCGTCGCGGCACGCGAAGGCTGCAGCAATTGGAAAAACACTTCGTCCTGCTTGACCATGCCGAGTTCGGAGCGGGCCCGTTCCTCGATGGCGTCGTAACCCTGCTTCAGGTCGAGCACTTCGGCGTCAAGCGTCGCATTTCGCAATGCCAGCTTCACATTGGTTTCATGCTGCGCCTCGACCTGGGCATCGAGCTCATGCACTCGCAACAGCCCGCCCTTGCCGAACCAGAGCGGATTCTGGATCAGCGCGATGAGGAGCACAAGGGCGAGAGCCAGGAAGCGCATTGCGTCAGGCGCGGTTCAATTGATAGTACGCATCGCGGCCGGCATAACTAGCCGAATCGCCGAGGTCTTCCTCGATGCGCAACAACTGGTTGTACTTGGCCAGGCGGTCGGAGCGCGACAGCGATCCGGTCTTGATCTGCAATGCGTTCGTGCCCACGGCGAGATCGGCGATGAACGTGTCTTCGGTTTCGCCCGAGCGATGCGATACGACCGCGGTGTAGCCGGCGCGTTTGGCCATCTCGATCGCCGCGATTGTTTCGGTCAGCGTGCCGATCTGGTTGATCTTGATCAGAATGGAATTGGCGATGCCCTGGCGGATACCCTCGGCCAGGATCTTGGTGTTGGTCACGAACAGGTCGTCACCGACGATCTGCACTTTCTTGCCCAGCCGGTCGGTGAGGATCTTCCAGCCTTCCCAGTCGCCTTCGGCCATGCCGTCCTCGATGCTGATGATCGGATACTTGTCAACCCAGGCCGCCAGATAGTCGGTGAGTTCCTTCGAACTGAGCTTGAGTTTTTCCGAGGCTATGTCGTACTTGCCATCCTTGAAGAATTCCGAACTGGCGCAGTCGAGCCCGATCGCAACCTGTGAGCCGGGGGTATATCCGGCTGCATCGATGGCTTCGACAATGAGTTCCAGCGCGGCTTCATTGCTTGCCAGATTGGGAGCGAATCCGCCTTCGTCGCCGACCGTCGTGGGCATGCCCTTCTTGTCGATGAGCTTCTTCAGCGTCTGAAAAATTTCGGCGCCGCAGCGCATGGCTTCGCGGAAACTCTCGGCCCCCACCGGGATGATCATGAATTCCTGCAGGTCGAGGCTGTTATTGGCGTGCTCGCCGCCGTTGATGACGTTCATCATCGGCACGGGCAACTGCATCCTGCCGGCGCCGCCAAGGTAACGATACAGCGGCAGGCCCGATTCCTCGGAAGCCGCCTTCGACACAGCCAGCGACACGGCCAGCATGGCATTGGCGCCGAGGCGCGACTTGTTCTCGGTACCGTCGAGGTCGATCAGCGTCTGGTCGATGAAACTTTGCTCCACCGCATCGAGGCCGACGATCGATTCGCAGATTTCGGTGTTGATGTGCTCGATTGCCTTGAGCACCCCCTTGCCGCCGTAACGGCTCTTGTCGCCGTCGCGCAGTTCAATGGCTTCGCGCGACCCCGTGGACGCACCGGAAGGCACGGCCGCGCGGCCGCTGACGCCAGATTCCAGCAGAACGTCGGCTTCGACCGTGGGATTGCCGCGGGAGTCGAGGATCTCGCGGGCGACGATGTCAACTATGGAACTCATCCTGATATTTTCCTTCGGTTTTATGTGCGTTCGGTTATCGGGTCCGCTGTGCCAGCAGGGCGCTTTCGGCGAGCCCGCGGGATTTCACGAGTTCATCGAGCGCCTTGAGTGTTTCGAGCAACGACTTCATCAGATGCAAAGGCCATGCATTCGGCCCGTCCGAGAGCGCTTTCTCAGGATTCGGGTGGGTTTCCATGAATACGCCGGCGACGCCGGTTGCCACCGCGGCGCGCGCCAGTACCGGAACGAATTCGCGCTGTCCGCCGCTCGAAGTGCCCTGCCCGCCGGGCAATTGCACGGAGTGCGTGGCATCGAACACCACCGGGCAGGCCGTCTCGCGCATGATCGCCAGCGAACGCATGTCGGAAACGAGGTTGTTGTAGCCAAACGAGGCGCCGCGCTCGCATACCATGATGTTGTCGCGCCCGCTCGCCTCGCGCGCCTTGTCGACCACGTTCTTCATGTCGCCGGGTGCGAGGAACTGGCCTTTCTTGATGTTCACCGGCTTGCCGCTCATCGCCGCGGCGCGAATGAAATCAGTCTGGCGGCACAGGAAAGCCGGCGTCTGCAATACATCGACGACCGCGGCCACAGCGGTAATTTCGTCTTCCGCATGCACATCGGTCAGCACCGGCACACCGATCTGTTTCTTCACGTCGGCGAGAATCTCCAGGCCTTTATCCACGCCAAGGCCGCGGAAAGATTTTCCGGAGCTGCGGTTCGCCTTGTCGTAAGACGACTTGTAGATGAACGGGATGCCGAGCGCAGCCGTCATTTCCTTGAGCTTGCCGGCGGTGTCCATGGCCAAGTCCCTGGATTCGACAACACAAGGCCCGGCTATCACGAATAATGGGTACTCGAGGCCAACATCGAATCCGCAAAGTTTCATGTCAGGCCACGCTCTTGATCTTCTCCGGTCCGCGTTCGACCCGGCCGTCGCTTTCGCGATAGCGCACGGCGGCGCTGATGAAAGCCGAGAATAGCGGATGGCCTTCGCGCGGCGTGGACGTGAATTCCGGGTGGAACTGGCAACCGACGAACCAGGGATGATCGGCGAGTTCCATCATCTCGGGCAGGTTTTCACTGGGCGTGCGCGCGGAAACCTTGTAGCCCTTCGGCTCCAGCAAGGGAACGTAAGCATTGTTTACTTCGTAGCGATGGCGATGCCGCTCGTTGACCCTGGCCCCGTAAATTTGCGCGGCGAGCGTGCCGGCCTCGACCGGGCAGGATTGCGAGCCAAGACGCATGGTGCCGCCCAGGTCGGATTCCCCGGAGCGGCGCTCGACCCGACCGGTGCGATCGAGCCATTCGGTAATCAGCGCGACCACCGGATGCGGCGTATCGGGATCGAATTCCGTGCTGTTGGCACCGGCGAATCCCGCCACATTGCGCGCGAATTCGATCGTGGCAAGCTGCATGCCGAGGCAGATGCCCAGATAGGGAATCTTGTTCTCGCGCGCATGGCGGATCGCCGCGATCTTGCCCTCTACGCCGCGCTTGCCGAAGCCGCCCGGTACAAGGATGGCGTCCATCTTCTCGAGGCAGCCGATGCCCTCTTTCTCGATGCTCTCGGAGTCGATGTAATGAATCTTGAGCTTCGTGCGGGTATGGATGCCGGCGTGGATCAGGGCTTCGGACAGCGACTTGTAGGAATCCGCCAGATCGACGTACTTGCCGACCAGGGCGATGTTCGCTTCGTGGACCGGATGCTCGCGGTCGTGCAGCAGCTTCTCCCACTTCGAGAGGTCGGCCGGCGGCGCCGTGATGCCGAGCTTGCGGCAGACGATTTCGTCGAGCCCCTGCCCATGCAGGAATCCCGGAATTTTATAGATCGAATCGACGTCCACGGCCGAGATGACGGCCTCTTCCTCGACATTGGTAAACAGCGCGATCTTGCGGCGTTCGTTGTCCGGCACCATGCGATCGGCGCGACACAGCAGGATGTCGGGCTGGATACCGATCTCGCGCAATTCCTTGACCGAATGCTGTGTCGGTTTGGTCTTGATCTCGCCGGCCGACGGGATGTAGGGCACCAGGGTCAGGTGGATGAAGCAGGAGTTGCCCCGGCCGTTCTGGATGCTCATCTGGCGAACCGCCTCGAGGAAGGGCAGCGATTCGATGTCGCCCACCGTGCCACCAATTTCGCAAATCGCGACTTCGGCATCCCCCGCGCCCATGCGCACGAAATTCTTGATCTCATCGGTGATGTGCGGGATGACCTGCACCGTGCCGCCCAGGTAATCGCCGCGGCGCTCCTTCTTGATCACGCTCTCGTAGATCTGGCCCGTGGTGAAGTTGTTGCGCTTGGTCATCTTGGCATTGACGAAACGCTCGTAATGCCCGAGGTCCAGGTCGGTCTCGGCGCCATCCTCGGTCACGAACACCTCTCCATGCTGGAAAGGACTCATCGTGCCGGGATCGACGTTGATGTAGGGGTCGAGCTTGAGGAGGGTGACTTTGAGGCCGCGGGATTCGAGAATTGCGGCGAGAGACGCGGAAGCGATACCTTTGCCCAGGGAAGAGACGAC
>JAYVMZ010000411.1:0-3687 GCA_043758735.1 Betaproteobacteria bacterium | reverse complement strand
ACGCATTTAAAGGCGGTAAAGGCTTCCTGGAAAATTTTGAAAGCAATCTAACGCCCTGTGGCGACCGAAATATCGCTGAGTCCGACAGGCTCCTAGGGCCTCGCGCCTGATTTTTCGCGGCGCATCGCGCCGGAGACGATCTTGAATTCATACAGCCGGCATTCGAGCGCGCCGTTGTAGAGCGGGGTGCGTTTCGACGGCGACAGGCCGATAAGTTTAGGCAGGCGCATGTCGGCGGTGAACACGTAAGCGCGCCAGCCGGCGAATTTTTTCTTCAGCACATCTCCCACCTGCGGGTAGAACGCGGCCAGTTCGTCCTGCTCGCCCAGGCGCACGCCGTAAGGCGGATTGGCCACCAGCACGCCTTCCGCGCCGGGCGCTGAAATCTCCAGGATATTTGCCTGCTTGAGCGTGGCTGCATCGGCAAACCCGGCCGCCGCAAGATTCACCCGCGCCAGTTTCAGCGATTCACCGTACAGGTCGCTGCCGAAAATCGCCGGTGAAGGATTCGGCGCCGGCTGCGCTTCGGCTTGCGCCTTGATCCGATCCCATCCCGCTGCGTCGAAACCGCGTAATTTCTCGAAGGCAAAATCCCGTTTGGCACCCGGCGCAATACCATGCGCAATCTGCAACGCCTCGATCAGGAAGGTTCCGCTGCCGCACATCGGGTCGAGCAGCGGCAGGTCCGGTGTCCAGTCGGAAAGTTTCAGGATCCCGGCAGCAAGGTTCTCGCGCAAAGGCGCTTCCCCGGTCATCTGCCTGGCCCCGCGCTTGAACAGCGGCTCGCCGGAAGTATCGAGATACAGCGTGAAGCGTTCCGTTTCCAGGAAAGCATGGATGCGCACATCCGGTTGCGCGGTATCCACGCTCGGGCGAACGCCAGTCTGCGTGCGAAACTTGTCGCACACGGCATCCTTGATGCGCAACGTAATGAAGTCCAGGCTGTTGAGCGGACTGCGCACCGCGGCGACGTTCACGCGTATTGTCAGCGTGCCGTCGAACAACTGCGGCCAGTCGAGCGCAATCACTCCGCGATAGACATCTTCTTCGCTGCGATAACGGCCGGAACCGACCTGCCACAGGACCCGGCTCGCAATGCGACTGTGCAAGTTGGCCGCGTAAGCGACGGATATCGCGCCGGAAAAACCCACCCCACCTTCCGCTGCGGTAATCTCGGCCGCGCCGAGCGCGGCAAGCTCCTCTGCGAGGACCGGTTCGAGGCCGCGCGGGCAGGGTGCGAAGAATCTTTGCATGTCCTTGTCAGTCATTCGAATTCAACCGATTTACCACGGAAGACACGGAGTTCACGGAGAAAAGCAGGGAGAGTGTCCGGCAGAATGTCCTGGCGTATCCCGACACCCTTTGTTCGGACGCCGCGGTATTCCCTTCCGTGTCCTCCGTGCTCTCCGTGGTTCATAATTTTCAAGACGTAACGTTTTACAGACGCAGGAAGACTTCGAACTCGATGCGTTTCCAGGGATCGCGGTGTTTGGTCAGCCGCACGATACGCGCTTCGAGCTTGTTGCCGCGGTCCAGCTGGCGCGCGACGGCGTCGTTCTCCGCGCGCGGGACGTAGCCCAGCAGATGGCTGTTCCATTCGACGCGCACCGCGCGCGGGTCGTGCGCATTATCCGGTTCGCGCACCAGCGCCAGCGCATCGCCGACCTTCAATTGATCCCATACCTGTTTGCCTTCATGAAACTGGAACCCGGCAACCGGCGAACTTTGTACCAGGATGCGCGTCGCCGGCTGCGCCGTTGCCGGCGAGGCACTTGCGAACGCCGCAACGACGATGAACAGCCATGCGGTGCGAATGATCGGCATCAGAACGGTTGCAATTCCACCAGCAGGATAATCGCTATCAGCAGGACGACCGGAAGCTCGTTCAACCACCGGTAGAACACGTGGCCATGACGATTGCGGTCGTGCTTGAAATCCACCATGAGTTTCCCGCAATAGGCGTGATAGGCCACCAGCACAGCCACCAGCGCCATCTTGGCATGCAGCCAGCCGCCGGAGAAACCGTAACCGAGCCACAGCCACAGGCCGAATGCAATCGTCAGCACGGCGCCGGGCGTCATGATGCCGTAGAACAGTTTGCGCTCCATGAGCTTGAAACGTCCGCGGCTGGGCGCGTCTTCGCTCATGGCGTGATAGACGAACAGGCGCGGGAGGTAGAACAGGCCGGCGAACCAGGTCACCATGAAAATGATATGAAAGGACTTGATCCAGAGCATGGCGATCCTCTTCAGGTCCGGCAATGCTGCTCGACCAGCCGTTGCAGGGCAATCAGGTTGCCGTGAAAGAAATGGCCGGCCCCGGGAAACACGACGACCGGGAGGGATTGCGGCCGCGCCCAGTCGAATACGTCTTTCAACGGCACGACATCGTCTTCCTCGCCGTGCACGACGAGCGTATTTTCCGGCACCTTGCCCACGGGAAAGCGGCCGACGGCCGGCGCCGCCAAAACCAGGTGGCGCGGTGGAAGTTGCTCCGCCGCCGATGCTGCAACGAAGCCGCCGAAGGAAAAGCCGCCGATCGCCAGTTCGCCCGCGCCATAAGTGCGCCGCCCATACTCCGCCAGCGCGAGGAAATCTTCCGTTTCGCCCCGTCCCTCGTCGAACACGCCGTCGCTTGCGCCCACACCGCGGAAGTTCAACCTCAGCGCGCAGTAACCGAGGGCGACAAAAGCTTTCGCCAGCGTCTGTACAACCTTGTTGTCCAGCGTCCCGCCGTAAAGCGGATGAGGGTGAGCGATCAGTGCGATGCCGCGCCGCGAGGCATCCGGTTCGTTGACGGCGATTTCGAGCTTCCCGGCCGGGCCGTCGATGGAAAGCTTTTGCAGGGAGACGGGTTTCAAATGCGCAGGCGATCGACGACACGCCCGTTGATCAGGTGCTCCTCGATGATTTCGTCGATGTCGTCCTTGTCCACGTAGGTGTACCAGACTTCTTCCGGGTAGACCACCATCACCGGCCCTTCCTCGCAACGATCCAGGCACCCGGCCTGGTTGATGCGCACCTTGCCTTTTCCGGCGAGATTGAAGGACTTGACCTTCGATTTCGCATAATCGCGCATTTCCTGCGCGCCATGATCGGCGCAGCAAGCCTCGCCATTCTTGCGCTGGTTGCAGCAGAAAAACACATGATGGGCGTAGTAGCTCACTGATGATCCTCTTCGAGTCAGTGCGCAATTATAGGCTGCGCCGGGGCGGGTACTTATTCGGATCAGTTGGCAGACCGGCCGGCATCGGCACGGTCCCCGTCATCGACGCGTATCAGAAATACAAGATAGGCAAATACCAGCACCGGCCACCACGAAGACAGCAATCCGGTCATCGAATTGAAGCGCAGGAAGTGTCCGCGTTGCAGGATCTGCAAGGCGGCCACCAGATAGGGATTTTCGGGAGCGAGATTCACCAGGGAAAAACCGGCGGCAAAACAGACCGCCGAAAGGCGCATGGCGTTGGCAGGCGAGCAGCGCGCCAGTGCCAGCCACAACAGCGCTCCTGCAACCAGTCCCGACAACGACCCGGGCGTGAGCCACAGCGCGGGATTACCCGGGATGAACAAGGCCATTGACGCAATCGTCTTCAACATCAACGCCGTCAATATCAGTGCTGCAACCGTGACCGCGGCGGCGGCGAAAGAACGCGCGATCGCGACGACTAGAAAGGCCACGCCGGCA
>JAYVMZ010000410.1:0-21827 GCA_043758735.1 Betaproteobacteria bacterium | reverse complement strand
ACGCATTTAAAGGCGGTAAAGGCTTCCTGGAAAATTTTGAAAGCAATCTAACGCCCTGTGGCGACCGAAATATCGCTGAGTCCGACAGGCTCCTAGGGCTCTTCGTCTTCCGGTTGCCCGGAATCGCCGACGTCCCGGTCGACCTGCGGAATCTGGTAAGCGCCGGTAGCCCATTGGCCGAGATCGATGAGTTTGCAGCGTTCCGAGCAGAACGGCCTGTAGAGATTGTCGGTGCTCCACACTATGGCGGCGTTGCACTGTGGGCAATGCACCTTGCGTGGTTTGTCGTGTTCGACCGGCATCACAGGTTGCAGAATGTGAGCTCGAAACTTACATCGTCAACGCTGGTGCGTCGCTGCGTGCCGATTGCCGTCGTGAAACGGACATTGAGTGCATATTTGTTGGCGCTGATCTCCGGCACGCAGTCGTAGTTATTGTCGAGCCGAATGCGTAGCATCTGGGCGAGCCTTCCTGCCATGGTCTGCTGGTAGACACCCTGGTGCGCTACCTGGCTCTTTGTCTTGCCGCTTTCCCTGAGCAGCTTGAGGATGATCTGCACCCCGTTTCGGATTGGCAGGAAAGGCGCCAGCCATTCGTCCAGATCGCGCCGGCGTACTTCGGCGCTTTTATTGAGCCAGAAATGATAGGAAGGCAGGTCGAATTCGCAAACGCCTCCCGGAATCGCGGAACGTTGCTTGATCCCCATCAACCATTCATTTTCCCGCAGTTCCTGGCCGGTCTTGCCGGACGAAAGGAACAGGTCGGATACCGCTTTCTCGATATCCGCGAGGACGGTAATCAGCGCTTCCTGGGAAATGGCCGGATTGTTCCGAAGGGCGTCGAGGTGCTGCTTCTGGCGTTCGAGTTCCTGCATCACATCCGATTTGAGATCGGCGCGGCCGCCGACATCGAGTATCTCGAACAAAGACGTCAACGCGACATGGTGTTCTTCGGGGTCGTTTTTCAGGGCGAAGTACTGCGCACGCTGGTACAAATCCTCCAGGCGCAGCAGGGTGCGGATCCTCTCGTTGAGCGGGAACTCGTAGCTGATCACAATATGGGGGCGGCCGGCGGAGTTGAGCCAAGTATTGCCGAAAAGCCCCGAAAAATAAAGCTGCGGACGACTTCCGGCGCATCAAGTTGAAGATGATCAGCCATTTGTCGCAAGCCCCAGGTAGTGCAGATGCAGCGGGGTTACCTGCGTCGACAGCATTTCGAGACCATCGTCATTGTGAATAACGTCGTCTGCTTCGTTCAGGCGCTGCCGCCGCGATGCCTGTGTGGCGATGATCGCCAGTACCTCGCTCCGTGACAGGCCGCTTCGTTCCATCACCCTGCTGATCTGGATCTCCGGTGCGCAATCCACCACCAGAATCCGATCCATTCTGCCCCTATAGGCGCCCGATTCGATAAACAGCGGCACGACGACGATAACATAGGGTGCGGTCGACGCCACGATCTGACGCGTGCTTTCCTGTCTGACCAGCGGATGCAGTATCGCCTCCAGGTCTTTGCGGGCCGTTGCGTTGGTGAATACCAGATTGCGCATGCGTGCCCTGTCGAGACTTCCATCCGCAGCTATAAATTGCGCTCCGAACTTGCGCGCGATTTCGGCGACAGCCGGCTGCGCCGGGGCAGTCAATCTGCGGGAGATCTCGTCCGCATCGACGAGGCCGGCACCTTGTGCTGCAAACAAGTTGGCCACCGTCGTCTTGCCCGAGCCGATTCCGCCAGTCAGGCCGACCGCGAATGCCATGGTCAGAACAGTTGCAGGTAAGTCCGGTTGATCGTCTCGCCCCAGAAAAAAGCAATCAGTCCCGCGGCGGCAAGGTAGGGGCCGAAAGGAATGGGGGTGTTCCGGCCGTGCCGGGTGAAGACGATCAGTGCAATGCCGACGATCGCGCCCACCAGCGACGATAACAGGATAACGATAGGCAACATCTTCCACCCCAGCCACGCACCGATGGCGGCTAGGAGCTTGAAATCTCCGTAGCCCATGCCTTCTTTTCCGGTGGCGAGCTTGAACAGCCAGTAGACTGACCACAGCGAAAGATAGCCGGCTACGGCGCCGATCACGGCGAACGGGAGCGGGGTAAACCCATTGTTCAGATTGACCAGGAGACCGACCCACAACAACGGCAGCGTGATGTCGTCCGGGAGCAGCTGCGTGTCGATGTCGATGGCCGTCAACGCGACAAGAGACCAGGCAAAGACAAGCGCTGCCGCCATTGCCAGCGTGAAACCGAATCGCCACCCGATATAAGCGGCGAGCACGCCGCTAATCGCTTCGATGATGGGATAGCGGATACTGATCGGCGCCTTGCACGAAGAACAGCGGCCGCGCAAAAAAACATAGCTCATGATCGGTATGTTCTCGTAGGCGCGGATCTTGTGGCTGCAATGCGGGCAAGTCGAAGCCGGCGTCATCAGGTTGTATCGTGCCGTGTCCGCGCTGCGCAACTTTTTCGCCACGTCGGCCAGGTTTTTCTGCTCGAGCAACTCCGCCGCCTGGCCATCCCAGTCCCGCTCCAGCATTTTCGGCAACCGGTGAATGACGACGTTTAGGAAGCTGCCGACGATCAGCCCTATCAGAGCGCACACGGCAGCTAGCATTGCGGCTTGGTTCTGCAGTACATGGAGCAATGACATGAGGGATATGCGCGCGCTAAAGGGATATTCCCGCCGATAAAAAAGCGCCCGAGTTCATCGGGCGCGTGATCTTTCGAGCGGCAACCGGCCTTATACGGCTTGACCCATCTTGAAGATCGGGAGGTACATTGCGATGACCATCCCGCCGATCAATACGCCAAGCACGACCATGATCATCGGCTCCATCAGGCTGGAAAGGGCTTCCACCGCATCGTCGACTTCCTGTTCGAAGAAGTCGGCAACCTTCCCGAGCATGCCGTCCAGCGATCCCGATTCTTCGCCGATCGACACCATCTGAATGACCATGTTCGGGAATACATTAGTATTGGTCATCGCGACGGTCAGGCTGATACCCGCGCTGACTTCCTGTTGAACCTTCTTGGTGGCTTCGTAATAGACGTAGTTGCCGGCCGCGCCCGCGACGGATTCCAGGGCCTCCACCAGCGGCACACCGGCCGCGAACATGGTCGACAGTGTGCGCGTCCAGCGGGCAATGGTGGCTTTGCGGATCAAGGGGCCAAACACCGGGATCCTGAGGAACCAACGATCCAGCAAATGCTGCATCTTTACCGAGCGTTTCCACGTGTAGAAGAAGAACCACACGCCGAAACCGACGCCGCCGAAAATCGCCCACCACCACTGCACGAAGACCTCTGATATCGCCATTACGAACAGGGTCGGTGCGGGCAGGTTGGCACCGAAGCTGGAGAACAAGTCCTTGAAAGCCGGAATGACGAAAATCATGATGATGGCGGTAATGATGAATGCCACCACGATGATCGATATCGGGTAGAACAACGCAGCCTTGATTTTGCTCTTGATCGCGAGGATCTTTTCTTTGTAAGTCGCCAGGCGGTCGAGCAGGCTGTCCAGAATACCCGCCTGTTCGCCGGCACCTACAAGATTGCAAAACAGGGCATCGAAATAGAGCGGGTATTTGCGAAATGCGGTGGTGAGGCTGTTACCGGTTTCGACTTCGTTCTTGATGTCCATGAGTAGCTTGGCCACGGCCGGATTCGAATGGCCCTTGCCGACGATGTCGAATGACTGCAACAGGGGTACGCCGGCCTTCATCATGGTCGCGAGCTGCCGGGTGAACAGGGTGATGTCTTTTTGCGTAACTTTGCCGCCAAAGCCGCCCCGTTGCCGTTTGACTTTGAGGACTGCAATGCCTTGTCGGCGCAGCTGGGATAGCACAACGGCTTCGCCGCCGACGCGCATGTCGCCTTTGACGAGTTTGCCGCCCTTGTCCTTGCCTTCCCACAGAAAGGTGTATTCCTTGACTCTGTCCCTTGCTGCCGCCGCGGTCGCCATAGCGTTACCCCTTCAACGTCGCTGTCCTGCTCATTTAGTGGCGACCTGGCGCCACTTCTCTAAATATCCGAGAATAATGCACTGGCCGCTCGTTAATGTAAAGATGGAAGTATTTGATAAATAGCTCTGATTTTTAGTCATTATCCGGTGGAAGCAGGCGTACGGACCTGATCACTCGATCCTGCGTCTGCAGGACCTCCAGGGGATAGCCGGCCAGTTTCAGACTGGTACCCGACTCGGGGATATCCTGAAAGTGCTCCAGAATCAGTCCATTCAGCGTTTTGGGGCCATCCAGCGGAAATTTGTAGCCCAGTTTGCGGTTCATGTCCCGCAGCAAAGTTCCGCCCTCGACAATGATGCTGCCGTCTTCCATGCGGCGGAAGCGGGCCGTCTGCAGCGGCGATTGGGTGGTAAATTCTCCAATGATTTCCTCGAGGATATCCTCTAGCGTCAGCAGGCCCTTGAGCTCGCCGTATTCGTCTACCACGAGGCCCATTCGATCCTGCTGCTCCTGGAAATTTTGCAGTTGCGTCAGCAGCGGCGTGCCCATCGGAATGAAATACGGCTCGCGCAGCACATCGGCAAGGGTCTGCGCGTCGATGTGCTCGCCTTCCGAGAGATTCAGCACCTTGCGCACGTGGACAATGCCGATGACATCGTCGAGGCGTCCACGGTAGACGGGCAGACGGGTATGGTTGCTGATTGCGATCTGGCGGCGCAATTCGGCCGGAGGCGATTCGATGTCGACCGCTTCGATCTGGTTGCGCGGCGTCATTGCATCTTCCACGGTGATCGATTCCAGGTCGAACAGGTTCAGCAGGATATTCTGGTGTTTCTGCGGCAGGAAGTTACCGCCTTCCAATACCAGCGTGCGCAACTCCTCCATCGTCAGGGTATGGGTGTGGTTGGCCTGCGGCTTCAGGCGCAGGGCCCAGAGCAGGAAACGCACGAACAGGTTCACGAACCAGACGATCGGATATACCAACTTGAGCAGCGGCGTGAGGACATAGGCCGCAGGAAACGCAATGCGCTCCGGATAACTCGCCCCCATCACCTTGGGGCTGATTTCGCTGAATACGAGAATGAAAAAAGTGACCACCACGGTGCCGGCCGTGAGCGCGAGTTCGCTTTCGCCGAACAGCCGGAACGTTATTACGGTGACGAGAGCGGCCGCTGCCGCGTTGACCAGGTTGTTTCCCAACAGGACCACGCCGAGCAGGCGATCGGTGCGGGCAAGTAATTGCGAAGCGAGGCGTGCCCCACGGTGGCCGGTCTTGGTCAGATGCCTCAACCGATAACGGTTGAGCGCCATCATGCTGGTTTCGGAAATCGAAAAGAACGCGGAAACGATGAGCAGCACGACGAGCGCAATTAGCAGCGAAGAAAGCGGAATTTCATCCAAGCGCGGTCACCACTGGCGTGTAGACAGGAAATGAGTAATGAGTATCGGGAGGGGCAACCGCAGTGTCAAGCAAGCGTGGCGACGCTTGCGACTACCGCTGCAGCAATACTTCGAGAACGAATTTGCTTCCGATATAAGCGAGAACCAGCGAGAGAAAGCCTGCGAGCGTCCAGCGCATCGCCACGCGCCCACGCCATCCGTACAGCGCTCTTCCGGCCAGCATGGCGCCGAAGATGATCCAGGACAAGAAGCCGAAAACGGTCTTGTGGTTGAACTGCATGGGCTTGCCGAACAACTCCTCCGAAAACAGGATGCCGCTGCCGAGCGTCATGGTGAGCAGAACGAACCCCGCAAAGATGATCCTGAACAAAAGCCGTTCCATGGTGAGCAGGGGCGGCAGATTCTGCATGAATTGCGGAAGATTGCCGCGATGCAGCCGTCGTCCCATGACCGCCATCATCAGCACATGCAAGGAGGCGATCGTAAAAAGGCTGTATGCCAGCAGCGAAATGATCAAGTGCGCCTTGAATGCGGCGAGGTGAGTATTGGTCAATGGATGTACGGCCGGCAGCGCGAGCGGGAGCAGGGATAGAACTGCTGAGGTGGGTACGACCAGAACCTGAAGCCCTTCCAGCCTGTAGAAGAAGCTCCACGTCCAATAGATCAGAACGGTCAGCCATATGATGACCGAGATGGCGGTGCCTACGCCGAGATACAGGGCATCGCCATCGAAAATGGCGCGGAACAGAAGGAGCGCATGCAGGCCCAGCGGAAAAACCAGCGCAACGTGTGCCCACGGCGAGCGCGTCGGCACATCTTGCGCGGCAGCCGGCGTGAGCGCGTCGCGCCACAGGAAAAAGGACAATCCCGCGTAACCGAAACTGACCAGGAGATGAAGTAGAATGTCTTTCATGCTGACGGCGAAAAAGTGCACGCCAAGTCTACAACATCTGCATTCGAACCACATTCCGAACCCAAACGCATGCTAGATAGCCTTACCAGCCGGCTGGCCGGTGTCGTCAAGACGCTGCGTGGCCAGTCACGACTGACTGATGCCAATATCCAGGATGCATTGCGCGAGGTCCGCATCGCATTGCTGGAGGCCGATGTCGCGCTTCCCGTGGTCAGGGATTTCATAGCCAGGATCAAGGACAAGGCAGTCGGCGAAGAGGTGATCGGCAGCCTGACGCCGGGCCAGGCGCTGGTCGGCGTCGTCAATCGCGAACTCACCGAGTTGATGGGCAGTCACAACGATGCACTCGATCTCGCGACGGTTCCGCCGGCGGTCATCCTGATGGCGGGTCTGCAGGGCGCGGGCAAGACGACCACCGCCGGTAAATTGGCGAAGCTGCTTCAGGAACAGAAGAAAAAAGTATTGCTGGTGAGCTGCGACGTCTACCGTCCCGCCGCCATCGAGCAATTGGCTACGTTGGCCGGCCAGATCGGCGTGGATGTGTTTGCGTCGGCTTCGACGCAAAAGCCCGAAGACATCGCTGCCGCCGCGTTGGACTACGCGCGCAAGCACTATCACGACGTGCTGATCGTGGACACGGCGGGCCGGCTCGCGATCGATGACGCGATGATGCAGGAGATCAGGCGATTGCACGAAATCCTGGTCCCGATAGAAACGTTGTTCGTGGTGGATGCAATGCAGGGCCAGGATGCCGTCAACGTGGCAAAGGTTTTTGCGGATACTCTGCCATTGACCGGGGTCATCCTCACCAAGCTCGATGGCGATTCGCGCGGCGGCGCGGCGCTGTCGGTGCGCCAGGTAACCGGCCGGCCGATCAAGTTTGTCGGCGTGTCGGAGAAGCTTTCGGGCTTGGAACCGTTTTATCCGGAACGCCTGGCTGCGCGCATCCTGGGCATGGGCGATGTGCTGGCACTGGTCGAAGAAGCGCGCCGCAATGTCGATCTCGATGAGGCCGAGAAGCTCGCCAGGAAGGTCAAGTCCGGCAAGGGCTTCGATCTTGATGATTTCCGCAACCAGATGCGGCAAATGAAAAAAATGGGCGGCCTGAACGCGCTGATCGACAAGCTGCCCGCGCAACTGGCGCAGGCGGCCCAGAGCGGCGCGGTGGACGATCGCGTGATAGGCCGCACGGTCGGGATCATCGATTCGATGACACCCCCGGAGCGCGCGAGACCGGAAATCATCAAGGCTTCGCGCAAACGCCGCATCGCAACCGGATCCGGCGTGACGGTGCAGGAAGTGAATCGCCTGCTCAATCAGTTCGAACAAATGCAGAAAATGATGAAAATGATGGGCAAGGGCGGTTTACAGAAAATGATGCGTTCGGTCAAAGGTGGATTCCCCGGCATGCGATGACGCGCAATGAACGACCGCCCGAACGGGCAGTCTTAATGTCGACCAGGCACCTTCGTCCCTCCCGTAGTGCACACTCAAGGTAACCGCATGCGTGTATTTGCTGCATTCCTCTTTACTTTCCTGTTTGCCTCCGCCGTCCATGCGCAGGAGCCAGACTACGAGCGCGAGAAACGCTGGTCGGACCAGATCGTGCCGGCCGTCTTAGTCGGCGACGTGGTGTGGATCAAACAAAAAAGCGGCCACGAATTTCTTGCAATTTATACGCAGGCAGAGAAACCACGTGGTGCAGTCATCATCGGCCACGGACGTGGCTGGAATCCCGACTACGAGCTCTACGGCACGTTGCGCGTCAAGCTGGCGGAGCAGGGCTACACCACGCTGGCAATCCAGTTGCCGGTATTGGGACCGGGGGCGAAGGTGGGGGACTACCTGCCGATTTACCCCAATGCAGAGGAACGCTATTCGCTGGCTGCCAAGTTCCTGCAGGACAAGGGTTTCGACAAGATTGCGATCGTCTCCCACAGCCTCGGCGCGACCATGGCGAACCAATACCTGATTCACGCGAATTCCACCCCCGTCAAAGCCTGGGTATTCATCGGCATCATCAATGGCCTCGAGGAGATGTTCCGCATCAAGATCCCGGTGCTGGACGTGTTCGGCGGCAAGGATTGGGAAATCACCCAGGTCGGTGCGTACGAACGCAAGAAGCAGATTCTGAAGGTCCAGGGTTCCGACCAGGTCATCGTCCCGGACGCGCAGCATTTCTTCGAGGGTCGCGAGGACGACCTGGTCAAGGTTGTGGTCGATTTCCTCGACACGCGATTCGGCACGGCCGCGGCGGCCGCCGCCAAGTAGTTGAGCGAAAGAGTGAAATAAACAGAAACGGGCTTCTTCTGTAGTCTTTTCTGATTTTGCCACGATGCCGCAATGCGACCGGACAGCCCGTCCCAATTCCCGCATTAACCTTGCGGATCAGGCGAGAACGGGCGTAGAATCGCGCGCTTCGCTTTTGAGGTATAGCTCATGGTCGTTATTCGGCTTTCGCGTGGTGGCGCCAAGAAGCGCCCGTTCTTCAACATGGTCGTGGCGGATTCGCGCAATCCGCGCGATGGCCGTTTTATCGAACGTGTCGGCTTCTATAATCCTAAGGCTCCGGAAGGCCAGGAGACCCTGCGCATACAAATGGACCGCCTGACCTATTGGCAGGGTAAAGGTGCCAAGCTTTCCGATACTGCGGCGCGTCTGGTCAAGCAGTTCGGTGAGTCGCCCAAGCCCTGAGGCAATGGTAGTGATGGGGCGCGTTCGCGCCCCACACGCTTTGAAAGGCTGGATCAAGATCCAGCCTTTTACGCAAGAGACGCAGGGGCTGCTCAACTATCCGGAATGGTGGCTGGGAGGGGAAGGCAAGTGGCAGCAATACCGGGTGGTGGAATCGGCGGTGCATGGATCGATGGTCGTTGCGAAGCTCGAAGGTTTCGACGATCGCGAAGCGGCTGCGGAGTTGAGGGGCAAGGATGTTGCGGTTCCCCGTGCCGCGATGCCGGAAAGCGGTGAAGGCGAGTTCTACTGGAGCGACCTCGTCGGAATGGAAGTACGCAGCCGGGATGAAACCAGCCTCGGGACTGTGGCAAGAATTCTCGAAACGGGCGCCAATTCGGTGCTCGTAGTGCAGGGCGAAAAGGAACATTTGGTTCCGTTTATCCAGAACGTTGTGGTAAGCGTGGATGTGAAAGCCAGGCGGTTGATAGTGGATTGGGAAGAACCGGTTTGACGGGCCTGCGGCAATGATGCACCTCGACGTAGTCACGTTGTTTCCCGAGATGTTCGACGCGCTCACCGGCAGCGGCATTACGCAACGTGCGCGCAGCAACGGCTACTACGAACTGGTGTTGTGGAATCCGCGGGATTTCAGCGGCAATTCTTACCGCAGCGTGGACGACCGGCCTTACGGCGGCGGTCCGGGCATGGTGATGATGGCGGAACCGCTGGCGAAGGCGTTGCGCGCGGCGCGGCAGCGGCAAGTCAGCTGTGGCGTGAGACGCACCCGGACGGTCTACCTGTCGCCCCAGGGCAGGTCGTTGACACAGAAGATCGTTGAAGAATTGGGTGGGTACGAAGGATTGGTTTTGCTGGCCGGCAGGTACGAAGGCGTCGACGAGCGGCTGCTGGATGCTGAAATCGAAGACGAAATATCGATCGGCGACTATGTGTTGTCGGGCGGGGAGTTGCCGGCCATGGTGTTGATGGATGCGCTGATACGGCGCATTCCGGGTGCGTTGAACGATGCCGAGTCGGCGCAACAGGATTCGTTTGCGAACGGATTGCTGGACTGCCCGCAATACACCCGGCCTGAAGTTTACGAGAGTGATGCGGTCCCGGCTGTGCTGTTGTCGGGCCATCATGCGCAGATTACGAAATGGCGCATGAAGCAGTCGCTGGGACGAACCTGGCGCAGGCGCCCGGATTTGCTGGCGAACCTGCCCCTGAGTGCCGAACAAACGGCGTTGCTGGAAGAATACAAATTGGAATCGAAAGAAGCGCAGGAGCTGATCAAATGAATCTTATACAGAAAATCGAGCAGGAAGAAGTTGCGCGCCTCGGCAAGAACATTCCCGAATTCGCGCCTGGCGATACCGTCATCGTCAACGTGAACGTCGTCGAAGGCGACCGCAAGCGCGTTCAGGCTTACGAGGGCGTGGTGATTGCGATCCGCAACCGCGGATTGAATTCCTCCTTCATCGTGCGCAAGATTTCTTCGGGTGAAGGCGTGGAGCGTACTTTCCAGACCTACTCGCCGTTGATCGCGAGCATCGAACTCAAGCGCCGCGGGGACGTGCGCCGTGCCAAGCTTTACTACCTGCGGGATCGTTCCGGCAAGTCCGCACGCATCCGCGAGAAACTCCAAACCGAAAAGGTTGTGGACGGCGAGTAAGCGCGCGCTCTGGGGAAAAAATAAGGCGGCCTGGGGCCGCCTTTTCTTTGGTCTTCGCTGTTTTCTGACGCTTCGCTATACAACGCGCGAGCGGTCCGCCAGCAAGACCTGCTGGATGTAGCTTTGCAACAGCAATCCTTCTGTCGCGTGCAGCTTGCCGAAGCGCACCCCGTGCGAGAACACTTCCTCCAGGCTGCTTCCCTTCCTGATCTTGCGCACGCTCTGGATCTGCGCCGAAGTCGCCAGTTTCACCTCGTAATTGTTCGGCTGCACGACGAATTTGAAAACCAGCCCGAACTTGTCACCCGTTTCTCCGAGGCCGGATTGCGTTTCCAATTGCGCGCCCGAGACGCTGAGGTCGGAAATCATGACCGCGCAGGGCACGTCGTCGGCCTTCTCGTCCGGGTTGGAAACGGTCCCCGGAAGTGCGACGCGTACTCGCAAGGCCCCGCGAATCAGGGTCTGCTGAACTTGGGCCGGATAGGCGAGGTGTATATAGGGATAGGGCGAGCGGCAGACGCGCTCGATCCGGGACTCCAGGGTAAACGCGTGGCGACCGGAAAAAGCGCGCACCAGCACAACCGCGCCTTCCGGCACGGGAACCGGCAGGTTCTGCACCATCGGCGTGCGAATCAGCACACTGTGTCCGGGGACAAATCCGATCAGCGTTGTGTAGTAATGGTTGCGTGAGCTGTCGGCCACCAGCTCCAGTTGCAGGCGCTCGCCCACGTGCAACTGCGTGGCTTCGAAACTGCAGGTGGAAACCTTCGATTGGTCAAAGTCCGTCAATTGAGTGTCCTATTCGTCTCGTCTCGTCTCGCCTTGGATGTCCTGCCGAGGGTACAAAGTATAGCCAAGTCGGCTCGCTACCTGCTGTGCGTATCGCGTTGCTACAATGCCCCGCAATGCGGAAACGGCGCTAATCATGAATACCTTGCTGGAATCCTGGCAGGCCAAGATGGAGGCCCCATTTGCCGTGATCGGGGTACGCACCATCGGAGAGAGGCTGGTGCGAATCGAATACCTTCCTTGCGGCGCGGCACTGCTCAAACCGCAGACCGCGTTTGCCAGGGAGGTCTGCCGGCAACTGAAAGCGTACCTCAAGGAACCCAATTTCGAACTCGACCTGCCCTTCGATTACAACGGGACCGATTTCCAGACGCGCGTCTGGAAGGCCGTGCGGGCGATCCCGAGCGGGGCCGTGCTCTCCTACCTGCAAGTCGCCAGGAAGATCGGTTCTGCCCCGCGTCCCGTCGGCACGGCCTGCGGCGCGAACCACATTCCGATTCTCATCCCATGCCATCGTGTGGTTGGCAGCCAGGGCATCGGCGGCTTCATGAGTGCGCGCCGCGGCGCCCCGATCGACGTCAAGCGCTGGCTGCTGCATCACGAAAATCCGGGCGCCTATTGATGGCCGCGAACGAAGACCTGCTGGATGAATTTTGCGATGCCCTCTGGCTCGAAGACGGTCTGTCGCGCAACACGATGGAGAGCTATCGGCGCGACCTGCGGCTTTTCTCCACTTGGCTGCTCACGGATCGCGGGAAGACGATGTTGCAAGGGCAGCGCGCCGACCTGCTCTACTATCTGGCGTACAAGTTTCAGCACAAGGCCGGGGCGCGTTCGGCGGCGCGGCTGCTATCGAGCTTGAAGCGTTTTTACCGCTTCCTGCTCAGGGAGAATCGAATTCAGTCGGACCCCACGATGCAAATTGAATCCCCGAAACTGCCGCGCGGCCTGCCCAAGACCTTGACCGAGGAAGACGTTGATTTGTTGCTGGCCACGCCGAATGTCACAACGCCTCTTGGCCTGCGCGACCGATCCATGCTGGAAACGCTTTATGCCAGCGGGCTGCGGGTGTCCGAACTGGTGACGATGCAGGTTGCCCAGCTCAGCCAGGACATGGGCGTGGTGCGCGTCATGGGCAAGGGCAGCAAGGAAAGGCTGGTGCCGGTGGGCGAGGAAGCGCTGTCATGGATCCGCCGCTACATCGATAGCGCGCGCCCCGAAATTCTTTCCGGCAGGCAAGTCGATGCGTTGTTTGTCACTTCACGCGGAGCATCGATGACGAGGCAATCGTTCTGGCATCTGATCCGGCGCTACGCTGTCAGGGCAGGCATCCGCAATCACATTTCGCCGCATACGTTGCGTCACGCCTTCGCTACGCACCTGCTAAACCACGGTGCCGATCTGCGTGTCGTGCAAATGCTGCTAGGTCATGCGGATATTTCCACGACGCAGATCTATACACACGTCGCGCGCGAAAGGCTCAAGCAACTGCATGCCAAGCATCATCCGCGCGGATAACAAGGGAGAAAAATAAATGGCGCCCGTCCTGTTCGTCGTCGTGGCCTACCTGATCGGATCGGTCTCATTCGCAGTGGTCGTCAGTTGGGGTTTCGGCCTCCCGGATCCGCACACCTATGGTTCGGGCAACCCCGGGGCGACCAATGTGCTGCGCACCGGCAGGAAAGCGGCGGCGGTGCTCACCTTGCTCGGGGATGCAGCCAAAGGGGCGATTGCGTTGTGGCTGGTGCGACGATTGGCGCCGGATTTTGACGTCGGTGAAATCACACTCGCTGCAGTGGCATTCGCGGCTTTTCTCGGGCATTTGTTTCCGGTTTATTTCCGCTTCAAGGGCGGCAAGGGCGTCTCGACCGCCGCAGGCATTCTTTTGGCGCTGGATTTGCGCATTGCCGGCGTTGTGCTGCTGGTCTGGTTGCTGGTCGTGCTTGCGTCGCGTTTCTCATCGCTCGGGGCAATCATTGCGGCGCTCGCCGCGCCGGTTGCGACGATTTACTTTCTGGGCTGGGGGCCTTTCGCCTGGGTAGTCCTGGCGATGACTGCGCTGTTGCTGTCGCGGCACCGCGCCAATATCGGGCGGCTGATGAACGGGACCGAAAGCCGGATCAGGCTGTCGCGGGGCGCCTGAGTTCGTCCAGTTCCCAGCGCGGCCGCACGGAGAAACCGCGAGTCCCAATGACGCCGACCTCGAGCCGCTGCGCACCGGCATAGGCGATCATTGCACCGTTGTCCGTGCACAAATCCAAGGGTGGATAGAAAACCTTGAAGCCCTCTGCATTGGCTTTTTGTGCCAGGGTTTCGCGCAATAGCCGGTTGGCGCCAACACCGCCCGCCACCACCAGCTGGTCCAGTCCGGTGCTCGACACGGCATCGGCGGATTTTGCGACGAGCACCTCGACGATCGCCTGTTGGAATGCGGCAGCGATGTCGGCTTTGGTTTGAGAAGTCGCATCTTCGCGGCTCGCCAGTGTCAGGGCGGCGGTCTTCAATCCCGAAAAGCTGAAATTCAGGTCGCCGCTCGCGATCATGGGACGGGGCAGTTTGAATCGTTTCGGGTTTCCGGAGTCGGCAATTTTGGCGAGAGCCGGCCCGCCCGGATACGGCAAGCCGAGCAACTTTGCCGTCTTGTCGAAGGCCTCTCCGGCCGCATCGTCGACGGTTTCTCCCAGCAACTCATAATCGCCGACCGCGCCGACCCTCATGAGCTGAGTATGGCCGCCTGAGACCAGCAGGGCCACAAACGGAAAGCGGGGTGCCGGCGCCGTAAGCAACGGCGACAGCAGATGGCCTTCCAGGTGATGCAGGCCGATGACCGGGACGCCGAGGGCGAAGCCGAGGCTGGCGGCTACACTTGCCCCGACCAGCAAGGCACCGGCCAGTCCCGGTCCCTGGGTGTACGCAATTCCATCAATGTCGCCGAGCGCGCGGCCGGTTTGCCCGAGAAGTTGCCGGGTCAGCGGCAGCAGCCGCCGGACATGGTCGCGGGAAGCCAGTTCAGGAACCACGCCGCCGTACTCCGCATGCATGGCGACCTGGGAAAAAAGGGTATGGCCAAGCAGGCCTGCCTGTGTGTCGAACAGGGCAACGCCGGTTTCATCGCAGGATGTTTCGATCCCCAGAACTAGCATAAGATCTTGAGTTTACGGACTTGCTGGGGTTTTCGGCCGGTGAACGGCCGACCGCTTATGATACGGGATTGGCGCGGACTCCCGCTTGTGTTTGCAAATCAGGGGATTATTGCTAGAATTCGCCCCTTCGTTTTTGTCGACCTTCCCAGGACAGTATTTTTTATGCCGACGATTCGTGTCAAGGAAAATGAGCCGTTCGAAGTGGCCATGCGCCGCTTCAAGCGCACAGTGGAAAAAACCGGTCTGCTGACGGAGTTGCGGGCGCGCGAATTCTACGAAAAGCCCACCTCCGAGCGCAAACGCAAGCTGGCGGCCGCGGTCAAGCGTCACCACAAGCGCCTGCGCAGCCAGTTGCTTCCGCCCAAGCTTTACTAAAGCCGGCAGCAGGATCAGGTTCAGACGGTGAATGGGATTCCATTCACCGTTTTGCGTTTTTGCAATCCGTCCCCACATTCAGAGCCATGCTTCTCAGAGCCCGGGTCACCGAAGACATGAAGACCGCGATGCGCGCCAAGGATGCGCCGCGGCTCTCCGCGATCCGCCTGTTGCAGGCCGCGCTTAAGCAGCGCGAGGTGGACGAGCGCATCGAGCTTACCGATGCCGATGTCCTTGCAATCATCGAGAAGATGATCAAGCAGCGCCGCGATTCGATCGAGCAGTTCGGCAAGGGCGGCCGCCAGGACCTCGTCGACAAGGAGCAGTTTGAGATCGGCGTGCTCGAGAGTTACATGCCGGCGGCCATGTCGGCGGCCGAGGTCGATGCGGCAGTTACCGAGGCCATTTCGAGCAGCGGTGCCAGACTCATGGCCGACATGGGCAAGGTGATGGCGTTGCTGAAACCCAGGTTGGCCGGACGCGCGGAAATGGGCAAGGTGTCCGCGCTGGTAAAAACCAAGCTTTCCGGCTAAGACAGAACGCAATTTGCATCGTATTACCGGCGCAAGCCCGTTCTCGCGAAGGTAAAAAGCGGCTCCGGCAAGGAAGATCGGCTATCCCGGAAATTCAGGGAAACTGACCTATAATTCTTTGAAAGCCGATGGCTATTCTTTCGGCGGCTAGCCCGGCCTGAAACCAGCAGGAAGTGACCGCGAGACATCCAGACGCATGATTCCGCAGTCGTTTATTCAGGACCTTCTCAACCGGGTGGACATCGTGGATGTGGTCGAGTCCTATGTCCCGCTCAAGCGCGCCGGGTCCAACTACGCCGCGCGCTGTCCCTTCCACAGCGAAAAGTCGCCGTCGTTTACCGTTAGCCAGACCAAGCAGTTCTACCATTGCTTCGGTTGCGGAGCGCATGGCACCGCCATCAGTTTCCTGATGGAGCATCAAGGCATGGGCTTCGTCGATGCGGTCAAGGACCTCGCGGGTCGTGTCGGCATGGTCGTTCCGGAGCCCACGCCCGATCCGCAGCGCAAGGACAAGGTCGAAGCAGCCGAAGACTTGACGCAGGTTATGCTCAAGGCCGCACAGTTTTACAAGGCCCAGCTCAAGTCGTCGGACAAAGCTGTTGCTTACCTTAAGAACCGCGGATTGACCGGCGAAATTGCCGCACGCTACGGCCTGGGTTATGCACCGGACGGCTGGCAAAACCTGGAGGCGGTTTTTCCTGAGTACCAGGCGAAATCGCTGACCGAGGCCGGCTTGGTCATCGCCAGCGAGGAAGGCCGGCGCTACGACCGCTTTCGCGACCGCATCATGTTTCCGATCCACAGCCAGCGCGGCGCGGTCATCGGCTTCGGCGGACGCGTGATTGATCAGGGCGAACCGAAATATCTCAATTCACCGGAAACGCCGCTGTTCGAGAAGGGGCGTGAGCTCTACGGATTGTTTCAGGCAAGGGGCGCGATCCGCGACGCGCAACGCGTGGTGGTGGTGGAAGGGTACATGGACGTCGTGGCCCTGGGCCAATACGACATAGGCTATGCGGTAGCTACCCTCGGCACGGCGACAACGCCATGGCAGGTGCAGAAACTGCTTAGGCAGACCGACAACGTCACCTATTGCTTTGATGGCGACGCCGCAGGGCGGCGCGCGGCGTGGCGCGCACTGGAAAACAGCTTGGCGCAATTGCACGATGGAAAGCAGGTGCGTTTTCTTTTTCTGCCACCCGAGCATGATCCGGACAGCTTTGTGCGCGCCCACGGCAAGGAAACCTTCGGAAAACTGCTCGATGCGGCGCCACCGCTGTCAGAAATCCTCGTACAGGAGCTTACCTCGCGCGTCGATATGCGCACCGCGGAAGGCCGGGCAAAGTTCTTGCAAGAGTCCAGGCCGCTGGTCAAGCAAGTGGCTGCGCCCATGTTGTCGCTGATGCTGCGCAAACAGATCGCCGAACTGGCCGGCGTGTCGCAGGCCGAACTCGATCGTAGTTTCGACATCAAAGTTACAGGGCGTACGCAGGCGCAAGCCCCCGAACGGCGCGAATCGATCAAGCCCTCACTGCTTCGGGCACTGGTGGAGATGCTGGCATTCCAGCCCTCTCTTGCAGCGTTGACGGATTTGGAGCGGTTGCGCGAGAACGCCGACATGGTCTCCAGCGAACTGCCGCAATCCGAGATCATGTTGTTGACGAAAGTGCTTGAGCTTTGTACCCGCGAGAACCATATACGTAGCGTGGCCGAACATTTCCGCGGCAGTGAGTTCGAGCTGCTTGCCCACGAAATCGAGACGGGCAGCCTGAAATGGGAAAGCATGGACCAGGAGGCGCTCCAGTCCGAATTCGTCGGTGCCTGGAAAAAGCTGATCGAACGATTTCGCCACGTCCGTATCACATTGCTGCTGGAAAAAAGTAAACGGCAGAGTTGGACGCCCGAGGAAAAAGAACAGTTTCGCCGCCTTCAGCACGGTGCGGCGAATGAAACACCCGGGTGACTCCGGTATAATGCGCGGTTCTTTTTTGTTCGGCGTTTCATAAGCAATTGTTTTCAAGGGATTAAGGAACATGGCTAGGGAAAGACGCAAGGAGCAGAACAAGGAGCAGGTGCAGGTTCCGCAGCCAATCGATGCTGAAGCCCGGCGCATGCGCCTTAAGAATTTGATCGTCCTGGGCAAGGAGCGCGGCTACCTAACCTACGCCGAGATCAACGATCACCTGCCTGATGACATGCTCGATGCCGAGCAGATCGAGAACATCATCAGCATGATCAACGACATGGGTATCCAGGTCTACGACGAAGCCCCGGATGCCGAAACCCTGCTGATGAACGAATCCACGCCGGCCGTCGTTCCCGACGAAGACGTGGTGGAGGAAGCCGAGCAGGCGTTGTCCACCGTCGACTCCGAGTTCGGACGCACCACTGACCCCGTGCGCATGTATATGCGCGAGATGGGCTCCGTGGAACTGCTGACGCGCGAGGGCGAAATTGAAATCGCCAAGCGCATCGAAGACGGCCTGAAACACATGATCCAGGCGATCTCCGCCTGTCCCACGACGATTGCCGAGATTCTGTTGCTCGCCGAGAAGATCGAGCGCGAAGAAATGCGCATCGACGAGGTCGTCGACGGCCTGATCGATCCGAATGCGCCGGAAGAAGCGCTCGCGGAAGAGATCTCCGAAGAAGAACTCGAAGAGGACCTCGGCACCGAAGACGGCGAAGACGATGACGGCGCCGCTGTGCAAAACGCGGCAATGTTGCAGCTCAAGGGGGATGCGCTCGAACGTTTCGCCAAGATCCGCGTGCTGTATAACAAGATGATCAAGGCGCTGACCAAGAACGGCGTACGCAGCCGCCCCTACGTGAAGACGCAGGAAGAGATTTCCGCCGAGCTCATGTTCATCCGTTTTTCCGCCAAACAGGTCGAAGCGTTGTGCGACAGGCTGCGCGGACTGGTCGAAGAAGTGCGCACCTACGAACGCGCCATCATGGAATTTTGTGTGGAAAAGGCGGCGATGCCGCGTGCGTATTTCATCAAGACTTTCCCCGGTAACGAGGAAGACCTGAACTGGGTTGGCCGCGAAATCGGCGGCCGCAAGGCGTATAGCGAAGTGCTTTCGCGCTTCGCGCCGGCAATCATGGAGCAGCAGCAGGCCCTCATCGACTTGCAGAAGCGCGTCGGTATCCCGGTCAAGGACCTGAAGGAAATCAACCGCCAGATGTCCACGGGTGAGGCCAAGGCGCGCCGTGCGAAGCGCGAGATGACCGAGGCCAACCTGCGCCTGGTGATTTCCATCGCGAAGAAGTACACCAATCGCGGCCTGCAATTCCTCGACCTGATCCAGGAAGGCAACATCGGCCTGATGAAGGCCGTGGACAAGTTCGAGTATCGCCGCGGCTATAAATTTTCTACCTATGCGACCTGGTGGATCCGCCAGGCCATCACGCGCTCGATTGCCGACCAGGCGCGCACCATCCGCATCCCGGTGCACATGATTGAGACAATCAACAAGATGAACCGGATTTCGCGCCAGATCCTGCAGGAAACAGGTTCGGAGCCGGATCCGGCCACGCTGGCGGTCAAGATGGAAATGCCTGAGGAAAAAATCCGCAAGATCCTGAAGATCTCCAAGGAGCCGATTTCGATGGAGACCCCGATCGGGGACGACGACGATTCGCATCTTGGCGATTTCATCGAGGATCAGGCGACGATGGCGCCTTCGGATGCGGCGATCTATACCAGTCTGCGCGATGCCACCAAGGAAGTCCTGGACACCCTGACGCCGCGCGAAGCCAAGGTGCTGCGCATGCGCTTCGGCATCGAGATGAATACCGACCACACGCTGGAAGAAGTCGGCAAGCAGTTCGACGTCACGCGCGAACGCATCCGCCAGATCGAGGCGAAGGCGTTGCGCAAGTTGCGCCACCCGTCACGTTCCGAACGGCTGCGCAGTTTCCTCGACAATAACTGAGCCTTCGGATCAGTTATTGCGGCGCAGGCCAACCTGAGCGTCAGGGGTCAGGTTAAGCGAAGCGACCGGATCCATAATAGTTAGGTTATTCTCCACAAGGGAAATAAAATGGCCGGGTTCACCACCCGGCCATTTTTTGTGCCGAAAGTTTCGAACGGGCCCGTAGCTCAGTTGGTTAGAGCAGAGGACTCATAATCCTTTGGTCGAAGGTTCAAGTCCTTCCGGGCCCACCAACTTTAAAGCATGTCTCGACGATAGCATTTACTAACTTCTTGGATGACTGTAAGCGCATTGTAAGCAGCCGGTACAACATTCACGCCTCGGGGGTTTTCTCCCTAGAGCCATGCGTCGCTCGACGTTTGGGAGCCCTCGGGGCGAGATCCGCTTGCAAAGGGCAGCAACTCTAGCGGGCTGTTCTGGATACTGCGGCGCCATTGGGACCACGGCTGAGTTCCTCACGCGCGCGCGCGTATATAGACAATCCGGCGTTTGATGCAGTCACGTGCAAAGCTGGCAACAGGGGGCTTTCGCCTTCAACTGACCGCCTCCGCGGATGCGAGCAAGGCAGCAAGCGACCTCACCCTCCTGCTGAACGGGGTGGATGTTGTAGTAGGCCGCAGGCCTGGTAGGTGTTACACCACTTTCCCTTAACTTTGGCATACCACGCCATTACTTTACGCGCGCGCGAAACAAAGAGGCGTGAGGCCGTAGGCCGAACTCCATTAAAGTCTGTCAGCGGCAACTTGGGGGGGCATGGCGGGGGTACCGGACGCGGAGCCCTGCGAAAGCGAGATGCCTTCTGAAGTGCGCACCAAAAAACATTTCAACAAATTGGAATTCCTGTGAATTGGCTGAGTGCGTGCAGGCAAGCGGAATACTGCCCATTGCTTTCATTGCCCAAGGCATGCCGCGGTAGCACAACTCCATAAGCGTAGCGCATGGAACGGTGACCTCGTGGCCTCGTCCGCGCGGCACGCTTCACCGTGGCGAGGTCATGCGCAACATCGATGTGCAGCCGACTAGGCACGCCAGGAATGCGCCAACAAGCCGGCGCTTCATAGATCATCCTCCTGCCATGGCTCCCTCCCCCGCCGCAGCGATCTCATCAGCTCTTTTATGTCCTCTGGATGGATGCCAGCTTTCTCGGCGTCCTCGCGCAGAGCCTTCTCGGTCCGCGCGCGAGACTCGGGAGACATGTCTTTCCACATTCGCAGCTTGATCGCCTGCACCCGATCGTAGACAAATTGCTGGTGGCTGGGAGAATCCTCGGGTTCTAAAATCCAGCGTACCTGCTGGACGACGATCGCAACCAGGCAAGCCGCAACAATGGTGACGATGATGTAGGACCCCAGATCCCCTTGCGCCCGCAGATAGGAGACAATCCGCTTCAGCTTGGCCGGCAAGAATTCATTCATGGCCGGTAGCTCAAGCCGAACAGAAAACACGGCGGCGTCGCGGTTGGCATCCGTCTTGGCAGGGCAAGCCTGGTATCCTAAAGCGAGTGACCTTTGCGCAGAATACGTCATAAAAATGACTGATTGCTCTGTCCTCGAGCGCCGTGGCGTCGGACTGAGGTTTCAGTGGCCGCAAATAGCGTTCATCGCAGAGCAGCTTTTTGTACTGGCTCCAATCGATAACTCTCTCAGGGTGTCGAATCATATATGGGAACGGCTCGCCGTCTACCCGCTCAACCATATAGCCGAAGCGGACGTCGCGCTGCGGTACTGCGCCCGCGACCAGGATGATGCGCACGACGAGTTCGTCGGTCAGTAGTGGTAACCGAGTACCTTGCGTAACGGCCAAATCACCTACAGAAAATCTGCGCATGCGATGCCTCCCTAACACTAAGTCTAACGTCAAACCTAGTCCGTGCCGATTTTATGCGCCCGTATTAAGTTAACTCGACGAGTACTTTGGGTGCCGGTCCGCCTCTTCGCAGACATCGGGGGAAAGCGGATTGACACCGCAAGTAGCCCAGCCCAAACATTCTATTCTGACATTCGAGGGCGTGGTGGTGCGCAAGATGGTGAAGAATGCCAATTGAATGAGCGTACAATCTGCAAAACACTTTAAAGGTTTATTTGTCGTTAAAATTTAACAATATGTGCGTGGTAGCAGGAGGGGAGAAATGAATAAACATCAAGCACTGATTTTATTTATCGCTGCTGCGATCATCGTTGTAATGCTTCTTTTTCCACCATTCCAATATCAAGAGCCCAGGGAAGCAGTCCTAAATCTGGGATATGGCTTTATCTTTTCCCCTCCCACCAATCGTTACGGCCATCTCGGGACGGTCGATAAGGGCATGCTCCTCGTACAATGGGTCGCCGTTGCGCTGGTGGGAGGAATCTTGTGCTTTGCGTTTAGGGACCGGAAAGAGTCCGATCGTGACGAAAATTCTCAATTGACGTGAAGCATCAATC
>JAYVMZ010000409.1:0-5670 GCA_043758735.1 Betaproteobacteria bacterium | reverse complement strand
TAATGGTCATGGCTTTCTTTCAGCATTAGTGACTGGAACGAGAATCAGCAGTTTACCGTGCGAGCGAGTCAATCACGAGGAACCCGGCAAGCCAGTATTCCCGGGCGTATTCACCGCTGATCTGTTCCGCCAGACTGGGCCGTGGCTACCGCTGATTGTCCTTGTCCAGCATGCGCTCGAGGTAGCGCGCGACCAGGTCCACTTCCAGGTTCACCCCGTCACCCTCCTTCACCTCTTCCAGATTGGTCACTGCAAGCGTGTGCGGAATCAGGTTCACCGAAAAAGTGTCGGTTGCCACGGTGTTGACAGTCAGGCTGACGCCGTTGACGGTGATCGAGCCCTTGCGCGCGATGTAGCGGCCAAGCTCCGCTGGAAAGCGAATTGCGATTTCGCGATTGCCATCTACCGGCTTCACCGTTGCGACTTCGCCGCTGCCATCGACGTGGCCGCTCACCAGATGGCCGCCAAGCCGGTCGGCCAGACGCAACGATTTCTCCAGGTTGATCCGTGCGCCGGTAGTGAACCCCGCCGTGACTTTGAGCGTCTCCTGCGACACGTCGACCGCAAAACCTTTTAGCACCAGCGAAGTGACTGTCAGGCATACCCCGTTGCAGGCGATGCTGTCGCCGACCGCGACGTCGCTCATGTCCAGGCCTCCGGCGTCGATCGTCAGCGCCGCCGACTGGCCAGTAGGTTTGAGTTCGGCAATACGGCCGACAGCCTGGATGATGCCGGTAAACATTATTTTGTGGGAAGCCTGGCGAGAATGCGCATATCCGGCCCGATCATGCGGGTCTCCCGGATCTCCAGTTGCAGCCTCTGGTCCATCTCGGTCAGGTCCCCCAAGTCAAGCATGCCCCGCCCCGCATCGCCGAGCAAGTGCGGCGCCAAATACAGCAGCAGCTCGTCGACAACGCCGGCACGCAGCAGAGCGGAATCGAGATTCATGCCGGCTTCGACCAGCACTTCATTGAGTCCCATGCCCGCCAGATGATGCGCCAGCCGCAACAAATCCACCTTGCCTTCCGGGTTCGGCAGCACCACGATCGCGGCGCCCTTCGACTCCAGCATCCACGCCTTGGCGGCGTCTTGCGTCGCGGTTGCCACGAGCACCGCGCCGCCGTCGAACAATTTCGCCTCCGGCGAAATGCGCAACCGGCTGTCCACCACGATGCGCAGCGGCTGGCGGGTGGTCTCGACGTCACGCACGGTCAGCCGCGGATCATCGTCCTTCAGCGTCCCGATGCCGGTCATGACTGCGCAGGAGCGCGCACGCCAATGATGACCGTCGCGGCGGGCATCCGGCCCGCCGATCCATTGCGACACGCCGTTGGCCAAGGCCGTCTTGCCGTCCAGGCTCGCCGCGATCTTGATCCGCATCCACGGCCGTCCGCGCGTCACGCGCGAAACGAAACCGATGTTGAGTTCCCGCGCCTGCTCTTCCATCAGGCCGACCTCCATGCGGATGCCTGCATCGCGCAATTTCTGTAATCCCATGCCCGAAACCTGCGGATTCGGGTCCTGCATCGCCGCAACCACGCGCGCGACTTTTGTCGCGATCAGCGCATCGCTACACGGCGGCGTGCGGCCCTGGTGGGAGCAGGGCTCCAGCGAAACATAAGCCGTTGCCCCTTCCGCTGCCGCACCAGCAGCCGTCAATGCCACAACTTCCGCATGAGGTTCGCCAGCGCGTTCGTGCCAACCTTCTCCGACCACGCGGCCGTCTTTCACCAGTACGCAGCCGACTCGCGGATTCGGCGTGGTCGTGTACAGGCCGCGTTCGGCCAGGCGCAATGCGCGCGCCATGAATTCGAAATCCTCGGCACCGAAAGGCATGGGCCTACTTGGGCTTGCGGCGCGTCGCCGGCTTTTGCACTTCCTTCACCGCGTCGCGGAAATCCTCGACGTCCTGGAAGTCGCGGTACACGGACGCGAAACGGATGTAGGCCACCTTGTCGAGCTTGTAGAGTTCGCGCATGACCATCTCGCCCAGGCGGCGCGAATCGACTTCGCGCTCGCCGAGCGACAGCAGTTTCTGTTTGACCCTTTCCATGGCATCGTCCACCAGGTCAGCGGAAACCGGCCGCTTGTGCAGCGCCCGGTTGAAACCGACGCGCAACTTGTCTTCGTCGAACAATTCCCGGAACCCGTTCGACTTCACGATCTGCGGCAGGCGCAACTCCGCATGTTCGTAGGTCGTGAAGCGCTTGTCGCACGACAGGCAACGCCGCCGCCGGCGAATGCTGTCCCCTTCTTCGTTGACCCTGGAGTCAACCACCTGCGTATCGTCGTGCTTGCAGAAGGGGCATTTCATAAGAGCTGTGAACGGTGAACAGTGAACGGTGAACGGTAAAAGGCAAATGCGGCACCCGGCACCAGCCGGACGGCAGTCACGACAGTCACGGTAGTCACGTCATTTCCCGTATACCGGAAACTTCGCGCACATCGCCTTCACGTCGGTGGCGACGCGGGTAATGTTCGCTTCGTCGTTTGGCGCATCCAGCACATCGGCGATCAGGTTGGCGAGTTGTTCGGCTTGCGCATCCTTGAAACCGCGCGTGGTCATAGCCGGGGAGCCGATGCGCACGCCGCTGGTCACGAAGGGCTTTTCGGGATCGTTCGGGATCGCGTTCTTGTTCACCGTGATGTGCGCGCGTCCGAGCGCGGCTTCGGCGTCCTTGCCGGTGATTTTCTTGGCGCGCAGGTCGAGCAGGAACAGGTGGCAGTCGGTGCGCCCGGAGACAATGCGCAGGCCGCGCTTCTGCAAGGTCACGGCCATCTTGCGCGCACCGGAAATGACCTGGGTCTGGTAGTCACGGAACGCCGGCTCCATGGCCTCCTTTAGTGCAACGGCCTTGGCGGCGATGACGTGCATCAGCGGGCCGCCCTGGATGCCGGGGAAAATCGCCGAGTTGATGATTTTCTCGTACTCGGCCTTCGCGAAAATGATGCCGCCGCGCGGGCCGCGCAGGGTCTTGTGCGTGGTCGTGGTCACGAAATCCGCGATCCCGATCGGGCTGGGATAGACGCCGGCGGCGATCAGGCCGGCGTAGTGCGCCATGTCGACGAACAGGTAGGCGCCGACCGAGTCCGCAATTTCCCGAAAGCGTTTCCAGTCGAAGGTCAGCGCATACGCCGATGCGCCGGCCACGATCATTTTCGGCTTGTGCTCCTGCGCCAGCTTCGCGACCTGGTCGTAGTCGATTTCTTCCTTGTCGTTCAGCCCGTATGCCACCGCGTTGTACAGCTTGCCCGACAGGTTGACCGGCGAACCGTGCGTCAGGTGTCCGCCGGCAGCCAGTGCGAGGCCGAGAATCGTATCGCCTGCCTTGAGCGCCGCGGCATATACCGCCTGGTTGGCCTGCGAGCCGGAATGTGGCTGCACGTTGGCGAAATCCGCCTTGAACAAGGCCTTGGCGCGGTCGATCGCGAGCTGCTCGGCGATGTCGACGAATTCGCAGCCGCCGTAGTAACGCTTGCCCGGGTAGCCTTCGGCGTATTTGTTGGTCAGCACGGAACCCTGCGCCTGCAGCACGCGCGGGCTGGTGTAGTTTTCCGAAGCGATCAGTTCGATGTGGTCTTCCTGACGCTGCACTTCCGACTGCATGGCTTGCCACAGGTCGGCGTCGAATTCCTGGATGGTCTGGCTCGAAGGGAACATAAGATGATGGGAACGAGGAGGTTTTAGCAGGGCGGAAAGCTGCGGATTGTACCATTGCGCCCCTGCTTTCCTGCGTTCTGGCACAGCAGATTCCCTTCCGTGCCGCATGGTGTTTGGCCGGAGCCTTGCTGCTATCATTCGCCCGGTCGGAACCAGCCGCCCGGCAGCCGTTTTCCACGGCCGTCCGAGGAAGGCCCTATAACATCCGGGAGGAACCATGCCAAAGACCGTCCTGAGCAAGCTCATGTGGGCTGCCATCGCCGCCATCGGCGCATCCGCCATCGGCGGCATTGCCATTCACCGGGGCGAATCGATCAACGCCATCTGGTTCGTGGCGGCCGCCATCTGCACCTATCTGGTCGCCTACCGCTTCTATAGCGCGTGGATCTGCGCCAAGGTACTGGTGCTGGACGAGACCCGGGCGACGCCGGCGGAACGCTTCAACAACGGCCGCGATTTCGTGCCGACCAACAAATGGGTGACCTTCGGCCACCACTTCGCCGCCATCGCCGGCCCCGGCCCGCTGATCGGCCCGACCCTGGCGATGCAATTCGGCTACCTGCCCGGCACGCTGTGGATTCTTGCCGGCGCAGTGCTCGGCGGTTGCGTGCAAGACATGGTGATCATGTTCTGCTCGACGCGCCGCGACGGCCGCAGCCTGGGCCAGATCGCGCGCGACGAACTCGGCCCGGTCGGCGGCTGGGCAGCGATGATCGGCACCATGCTGATCATGCTGATCCTGATCGCGGTGCTCGGCCTCGTGATCGTCAACGCCATGAAGCACAGCCCCTGGGCGACAGCGACCGTTCTCGGCACGATCCCGGTGGCCATGCTGATCGGCATCTACATGCGCGGCATCCGCCCCGGCCGTGTGCTCGAAGGCTCGCTGATCGGCATCGCGTTGCTGCTCGTCTGTGTCGTCGGCGGCGGCTGGGTCGATCACAACGAAGCCATCCGCGGCATATTCGACTGGAGCGGCGAATCCGTCGCCTGGTTCGTCATGATCTACGGTTTCGCCGCGGCAACGTTGCCGGTCTGGCTGCTGCTCGCCCCACGCGACTACCTGTCGACTTTCCTGAAGCTCGGCGTGGTTTTCTTGCTCGCGGTTTCCATCCTGATCATGGCACCGGAGATGAAGATGCCCGCCCTGACCCAGTTCATCGACGGCACCGGTCCGATTTTCAAGGGCAGCCTGTTCCCGTTCGTGTTCATCACCATTGCATGCGGCGCGATTTCCGGATTCCACTCGCTGGTCGCTTCCGGCACCACGCCGAAGCTGCTGCCCAACGAACGCGACATCCGCATGATCGGTTACGGCTCGATGGCCCTGGAATCCTTCGTAGCCATCATGGCGGTGATCGCTGCCTGCGTTCTCGACCCGGGTGTTTTCTTCGCGATCAACAGCCCGGCGGGCGTAGTCGGCAAGGAAGCGGCGGCGGCCGTCCAGACGATTACCGGTTGGGGCTTCCCGGTCACCGTCGACCAGATGACCATGCTGGCCCGAGAAATGGGCGAGAAGACGCTGTTCGCGCGCACCGGCGGCGCGCCGTCGCTGGCCGTGGGCATGGCAACGATCTTCGCGACGACATTCGGCAACACGCTGCTGTCGATGTGGTACCACTTCGCGATCATGTTCGAAGTATTGTTCATCCTGACCACGCTCGACGCCGGCACGCGGGTCGGTCGCTTCATGCTGCAGGACATCCTGAAGCACGCATGGAAACCGCTCGGCAACGTGTCGTCCTACCCCATGACGGTGATCGCCAGTTTCATTTTCGTCACCGCCTGGGGTTATTTCCTGTGGCAGGGCGTCAAGGATCCGTTAGGCGGTGTGAATATTCTCTGGCCTTTGTTCGGCATCTCGAACCAGTTGCTGGCGGGTATCGCGCTTTCGGTGGCGACCGGCATCCTCATCAAGATGGGCAAGGCGCGCTATGGCTGGGTAACCGGCGTGCCGCTGACCTGGCTCGCGATCGTCTGTACCACCGCTGCGCTCGAAAAAGTATTCA
>JAYVMZ010000408.1:0-7044 GCA_043758735.1 Betaproteobacteria bacterium | reverse complement strand
ACGCATTTAAAGGCGGTAAAGGCTTCCTGGAAAATTTTGAAAGCAATCTAACGCCCTGTGGCGACCGAAATATCGCTGAGTCCGACAGGCTCCTAGGGGGGAGGAACGATAGATGTACTACGCCTTTTTTGGACTGGCCCAGCCGCCCTTCAAAATCACCCCGGACACCGACGTCTTTTTTGAAGGCGGCAACCGGGGTGCGATCCTGGAGGCGCTGATTTACGCGATTACCAACGGCGAAGGCATCGTCAAGGTGACCGGCGAAGTCGGCAGCGGGAAGACCATGCTCTGCCGCGTGCTGCAGACACGGCTGCCCAAGCATGTCGAAACCGTGTATCTGGCCAATCCTAGCGTCTCCCCTGAGGAGATCCTGCACGCTATCGCATTCGAGCTGCAGTTGCCGATCGCGAGGGAGGCGAGCCGATTGGAAGTGATGCACGCGCTCAACACCTACCTGCTCGAGCGACACAGCCAGCAACGCCAGGTCGTCGTGTTCGTGGAGGAATCCCAGGGCATGCCGATCGCGACCCTGGAGGAGATCCGGCTGCTTTCGAATCTCGAGACGCAGCAATACAAGCTTCTCCAGATATTGTTATTCGGGCAGCCGGAACTGGACGAAAACCTGCGCCAACCTCAGATCCGCCAGCTGCGCGAGAGGATCACGCATAGCTTTACCCTCTCCCCTCTGGATGAAGGAGATGTAAGAGCTTATCTGGCGTTCCGCCTTCATGCTGCCGGCTATCGTGGGCCCGATTTGTTCAGCCGCCGGGTAATCGCCTACCTGACACAGGCGTGTGAAGGGCTCACCCGGCGCATCAATTTGGTCGCCGACAAAGCGTTACTGGCGGCATTTGCGGAAGGCACCCATAACGTCAGCCTCAAGCACGTCAAAGCCGCGGTCCGCGACAGTGAATTCAGCGACGTCCCGGGGCCCGCTGGCTTTTCGCCACTTATTTACGCGCTGGGTGGCCTGGTACTTGGCGGGTTCCTGGGTTGCGGCGTGTATGCGGCGTATATGACGCTGACACTCCCCCGGGAGACAAATTCGACCGCTACGCTCGCGCAACCGGTGGGACAGGCTTTGATGCCACAAACAGGCGACAAAATGACGGAGGCCGTAGCAGCCTCGCCGCGGCCAAACATCGGGTCGAAACCGGCCGACAGTGCGGCAATCTCCAAACAAGAAATTCTCGCCACATCGAATAGGCAAAGTGCCGCAATTGAGTCCGCGCCTCCACGTCAATCTGCCGGCGGGGAAAACGGGTTCACTGCGGCCACTTCGACGGCCGCGGAAAAAAAAGCCGCACCCCGGCCCCCAGTACCAGCATCGGCGCAGCCGCCAGGAATACCGGGTAACGGTGCGCCGGCAGGCGCTTCCTCGGATCTAATCGACCCCGATTTGCCGGCAGGGGACGTTCTGGAACAACGCTTGCATGCAACCGAGCAGTGGCTTGCGCAACAGCGGGGTCCCGAATACAGCATTCAACTGCTCGGCAGCAACGACCCGGAACTCCTAAGAGAGTATTTCAAAACGATCGGTAAATATCTTGAAATAGAAAAGGTTTTTGTGTACCGTACCATCGCAAATCAGCGCCCTTCATTGACTGTTCTTTACGGCAATTTCGCCAGTCGCGCGGCAGTCAAACGGATGCTGGATAGCCTGCCGGATGATTTGAAAGCAAACCGGCCTTACTACCGCACCATTCAAGGCATCCGATCGGAAATTGCTCGGCACAGATCCTCATAATGTCCCGCGCGGCGTCCGGGTGGATGACGGCCGAACAACAGGCACTGAATATTTCTTGGAAAGTTGACAATGGGTAACCGGGAGGAAGTGGGCGCTGGGTGGCGTGTGGTAACGCAGCCTTCCAAGCAGCTTGTTGCCGTACGCCGTCACATCATGCCGGCTCGCGTCCTTTCTTTTATCACTCTGATCCTGCTTGCCCTGACTGACATCGGCTGCGCATACAAGCCGACGGTCCCGCCGTCGCAAGGACATATCAACGCCGAGCAATTTCCGCCCAGGGCAGCGGACGATAAAATCCTCGCGCCGGTGACGATGAGTAATTTGGTGCCCCAACCCAAGCCGCAGGTCAAAGTCCCGACTTACAGCGTGGTAGTGCAGGAAGTCCCGGTAAAAGAATTGCTGTTTGCCTTGTCGCGCGACACCAAGCAGAACATTGACGTCCATCCCGGAGTGCAGGGACGCGTGACACTCAACGCGATCGACGAAACGCTGCCCGCCATTCTCGATCGACTCGCCAGGCAAGTCGACATCCGCTACCACACCGAAGGCAAGACCGTCATCGTCGAGCCGGACACGTCTTTCCTGCGCACCTACAAGGTCAACTACGTCAATATGACGCGCGACACCCAGTCGAGCATCGGCGTCAGCGGCCAGATCTCGAGCGGCACCGCAACCGGTACCGGCGGTGGCGCGGGAGCCGGAACCAATACCTCCAGCACCACAGTCAACACTTCGTCGAAGAATGACCTCTGGGAATTGATGCGCCAGAATATCCAGAGCATTTTGAGTTCGAGCAAAGCGCAAACCACCACGGCGGAGCAACGTGCAACACGCGCCGAAGCCGTTAGAGCCGAACGCGAGGAAAGGCTCGCCCAAGCTGAGGCAGTAGCGCGCGCGGGAGCCGGCGCCAACAGCTTGTTCACGACTGCCTTTGGCGGGCCGCAGCAATCCCAGTTGGGGGACATCAAAAACGACATCGTGGTAAATCCGGTAGCTGGGACCGTCAGCGTCATGGCGACCGAAAAGCAGCATGCACTTGTTCAGCAATATCTGGACGGGGTGACCGCGTCGGTCCAGCGCCAGGTGTTGATCGAAGCCACCATCGCTGAAGTGCAGTTATCCAACAATTATCAGGCGGGGGTGGACTGGAGCCGGCTCGCGGTGAGCGGTGGCGTCACTTTCCAGCAGGAACTGCTCGGAACCAACCTTGGCGTTGCGCCGCGCATGGTGATCGGCTATGCCAATCCCACCTCGCCGGTGGGAAACCTCTTCGCCTCCATCCGGTTGCTCGAGCAGTTCGGCAATATTCGGGTGTTGTCCAGCCCCAAGCTGATGGCGCTCAATAACCAGACCGCGCTGCTCAAGGTGGTCGATAACGTGGTGTATTTCACCGTCCAGGCGCAGACAACCTCGGGCACGATCGGTTCGCCCGCGCTGACGACGTTTACCACCACCGCGCAGACGGTGCCGGTAGGCGTCGTCGTCAGCCTCACCCCACAGATCAACGAATCGGGTATGGTGAATATAACGGTTCGGCCGACGATTTCGCGCATAACGAGTTTTGTAAACGACCCGAATCCGTCGCTGCAGGTAGACTCGACCGGCAAGGCGCTGGCCAATCCTATCCAGAACCAGGTCCCCCAGATCCAGGTAAGGGAAATGGAATCTGTCCTCCAGGTTGGCAGTGGACAGACCGTAATTCTTGGCGGGTTGATGCAGGACAACGTGCAACGCGACAGGGATCAGATTCCGGGCCTTGGATCCATTCCGAGGGTGGGTGAGGCATTCAGCTTCCGTAACGAAAAAGTCAGCAAAACCGAGCTGGTGATTTTCCTTAAGTCGACGGTTATCACCAACCCGTCCCTGGACAGCGATGAACTGAAGTTCTTCCAGCGCTTCCTCCCCGCTGTGGACAAAACCGGCAAGAACCCATGAGCCTCCTGCTGCAAGCCCTGCAAAAGGCGGCAAAGATTCGCGAAGAAGGCGAAGGTGAGCCGGGGGCCGCCTCCCCTGCAGCAGGTGAACTCACGCTTGACCCGATGCAGTCCGAGCCGACGCTGCAGGAAGAAATGCCGGACAGCCCGCCGACGCCAGCGCAAGCGGCGACGGTATTGCAAGCAGGCCGCACACCTGGTTTCGATCCGATCGACTATGCGCGCGACCATCAGATGATCGTTTTCCTCGCGCTGGCTTTGCTGATCGCGGTCGGATATGGCGCCTACGTTTATATTCAGATTTCCAATCCCGGCCTGTTTCGCTCATCACCGCGCCCGGTGCCGAGCGCCGCGCCACTCGCGTCAGCATCGACACCAAAAACACCAACGGCCGCGGTAAACCCGCCGGTGGCAGCAAAAATCTCCGGGATGCCTGCGACCACCTCCGAAACGGCCGCTACGCCCGCTCAATCGGTGTTCGATGAGCCTGCCGCGCTCACGCCGCGCGTCCCTGTCGCCAGACCGGTTCGACTGCGGCGCGTAGCAAGCACGGCCGAGGCTACGGTGAGCGCCGCTGCCGATGCGTCTGTCGAGACTGTCGTGGTCAAATCATCGAGTGATCCTTCGCGCATTTCCGTGCGTCGCCAGCCAGCCACGGTAGAGCCGGTCAATCCAACCCTGATGCAAGCCTACCAAGCACTCCAAAGCGGCGATTTTCCGAGGGCGAGGACCCTGTATCAGCAAGTACTGGAGATGGAACCGAGAAGCGTGGATGCGCTGCTTGGTTTGGGCGCTATCGCCGCGAAAGAAGGCCGGATCGAAGAAGCCGCGCAGCACTACCAGCGCGTGCTCGAATTGGAACCGCGCAACGCTTTTGCCCAGGGCGGACTTATCGCGATCGTGGGCGGGGCGGACCGGCAAGGCAGCGAATCCCGCCTCAAACTGTTGATCGCTCGCGAACCGTCGTCTTTCCTTTATTTCACGCTCGGCAACCTCTACGCCGAACAGGGTCAGTGGCCGGGCGCCGAGCGGGCCTACTTTCAGGCTTACCAGCAGCAGCCGGACAACCCCGATTACGCGTTCAATCTTGCTGTCGGCCTCGAACACCTTGGGCAGACCCGGCTGGCGCTCGACCACTATCGCAAGGCACTCGACCTCTCCTTCAAGAAAGGCCACGCCAGCTTCGATCAGAGCCTCGTCATCCAGCGCGTCGGCCAGCTTTCCACTCGCGTGGAGCAGTGAGTTAGCCCAGATGTCCGAGCAGCGCAAGAAGCTTCGTCTGGGAGAGCTACTGGTTCAGCAAGGCCTGATTACCCAGGATCAGCTTCGAATTGCGCTAACCGAGCAGAAAACCCAGAACATGCCGATCGGGCGGCTTCTGGTCAGGCTCGGATTCGTCACCGAAGCCGTCATCCGCGACATCATGGCGCGGACCATCGGTCAGGAGAGCATCGACCTGACCCAGGTTCTGGTGGATGCCGAAGCGCTACGGCTGGTGCCGCAGGAATTCGCCCGCCGCCACCGGCTGCTGCCAATTGCTTACGACGCCGATCAAAACCTTCTCGTAGTCGCCATCACCGAGGTATTCAACGTGGTGGCACTGGATCAGTTGCGCGCCACGCTTGGGCAGAATATCCAGCTCAAAACAGTCCTGGCCGGCCAGGCCCAGCTCGACGAGTTTATCGATCAGTTCTACGGCTTCGAGCTCTCAGTCGACGGCATTCTGCGCGAAATCGAAACGGGTGAGATCGACTACCAAAGCATTCAGGCGGTTGGCGACGAGTACACCCAACCTATCGTTCGTCTGGTCGGGGCGCTGCTGGTAGACGCGGTAAAACGTGGCTCGTCCGATATCCATTTCGAACCGGAATTCGCGTTTCTGCGCATCCGCTACCGCATCGACGGTGTACTGGAGCAGATACGCAGCCTGCATAAGAACTACTGGCCGGGCATCGCCGTCAGGATCAAAGTCATCAGCGGAATGAACATCGCCGAAACGCGAGCGCCGCAGGACGGGCGGCTTTCACTCAACCTGAACGGCCGCCCGGTGGATTTTCGTGTGTCCTCCCAGCCCACGATCTGGGGCGAGAACATCGTGTTGCGGGTACTGGACCGTGAGAAGTCGATCATCAACCTGGAGCAAATGAAACTACCCCGGTCTGTCATGGCCAAGCTCAATCTCATGCTGGCCAGGCCGGAGGGCATTCTCGTGCTGACCGGTCCGACCGGCAGCGGTAAAACGACGACGCTGTATTCGCTGCTCGCCAAACTTAATGTCGAGTCCGTGAACATCATGACCCTCGAGGATCCAGTCGAATATCCGGTGGCGATGATGCGCCAGACGTCGGTGAGCGAATCCGCAAAAATGGATTTCGGCAACGGCATCCGCTCAATCATGCGTCAGGACCCGGATATCATTCTCGTAGGCGAAATCCGCGACCGCGATACCGCAGAGATGGCGTTTCGCGCAGCGATGACCGGCCACCAGGTATTTACCACGCTGCATACCAATTCGGCGCTCGGTGCATTCCCGCGCTTGCTGGATATCGGCATTCTCCCGGACATCATGGCCGGCAACATTATCGGCATCATCGCGCAGCGATTGGCCCGTTTGCTTTGCCAGCATTGCAAGGAAGCCTACACGCCGTCACCCGAAGAGCGCCAATTGCTCGGAATCGAGACGGACAGCGCGGCGAAAATCTTTCGCCCGGTGGGTTGTAGCCGCTGCAACCATCGGGGCTATCGGGGCCGCACGGCCATCATGGAGATTCTGCACATGGACGCTGACATGGACGAATTGGTCGCTCGCCGGGCGACGCCGCGCGAGCTTCGCGAAGCGGCGGCCGCAAAAAATTTCCGCTCTCTCGCCGAGGAGGGCGTGCAGAGGGTTCTGGACGGCGTCACCAGTCTTGCCGAAGTGGCGCGCGCGATTGACCTCACCGGAAGGGTGAGCTAGATGTGGGTTCCAAACCACGAGAGCCATGTTGAATTACCGCACGACATGACAGGAACGGGGATTTCCAAGCCTGGCACGCAAAGCTCGTAACCGGGAAAACTCAATCACGTGCCCGCATTCGAATACAAGGCAGTAGACAGGACGGGACGCTCGGCGCGCGGCAGGCTCGACGCCGCCAACGAAATCGACCTTGAACTGCGGCTCAAAAAGATGGGGCTCGACCTCATCACCACCCGTCTTTTGCGCAGCCATACGCCGACCCTGGCGAGTGGCAGCATTACGCGCCAGGACCTGATTACATTCTGCTTCGACCTTGAGCAAATTTCCCGTGCCGGCATACCGATTGTCGACGGCCTGCGCGACCTACGCGAGGGAATGGACAATCCGCGCTTCCGCGAAATCCTCAC
>JAYVMZ010000407.1:0-5461 GCA_043758735.1 Betaproteobacteria bacterium | reverse complement strand
GAGACCCCCGCGATCACGCGCTCCTTGCCCAGTTCCTCCACCAGCGCTTCGACATTGCCGATGCCGTTTTGCAAGGTCAGCGCAAAGCCGTCCGGCTTCAATAAGGCCTTGGCCGCCCTTGCCGCATCGCGAGTCGAATTGGAATCGGTAAAGATGATCGCCAGGTCACCCGGCGGCAGCCCGGCATGGCTCGATTGCGCCGGCAGCCTGATGACGTGCGTGCCGCGCACGCCTTCGATGGTTATGCCTTCGCTGCGTATTTTTCCGATGTGATCCTCGCGCAAATCAATCAGTGTGACGTCGTATCCCGCGCGCGTGAGCAGGCCGCCGTACACGCCGCCCATTGCACCGGCTCCGATCATGTAGATTTTCATTTCCTCTCCAATTTTTAAAGGCAGGACTTATGGGCAAAGCCCGGGTATCCAGCGAAGTCAGGCAAGACGTAGGACTCAGGACTTAGGGGAAAGGCAAATACCTTCGTGCTTCTACTGAGTCCTACGTCCTGAGTCCTGCATTTATGCAATCATATCGACAAACCCCAATCCATGGCGCCCATGCCGATTTTCCCCGCCTTCCAAACCATCCGAACCAACGGCGTGAACCTGCGCTGCGTCGTCGAAGGCGACGGACCGCTCGTGCTCATGATCCACGGCTGGCCGGAGTCCTGGTATTCGTGGCGGCACCAGATCGGCCCGGTGCGCGACGCAGGTTATCGGGTCGTCGTGCCGGATGTGCGCGGCTATGGCGGCAGCGATGCGCCGCCGGCGGTCGAAGACTACGACATGGAAAGCCTGATCGGCGACGTACTCGGCCTGATCGATCATTTCGGTGAACGCCAGGCCATCCTGTTCGGCCATGACTGGGGCGCGCCCGTCGTCTGGAACACCGCCGCCCTGCATCCTGATCGCATCCGTGCCGTGGCAGCCCTTTCCGTACCGTATTCACCGCGCGGCAAGATGTCGTCCATCGATCTCTGGCGTCAGGTTTACGCCGGACGTTTTTTCTATCAACTCTATTTCCAGGAACCCGGGCTGGCCGAAGCCGAGTTCGAGGCCGATGTTCGCACCGCGCTGCGCAAGCTCTATTTCGCGGGCTGCGGCGACTCCCCGAAAGGCATGTTCCGCTCCGACAAGCTGCCCGACGCGAGAATGCTCGACGACCTGCCCGATCCCGCAACATTGCCCGGTTGGCTGACCGAACGGGACATCGACTATTACGTGTCGCAATTCCAGAAAAGCGGCTTCCGTGGACCGCTGAACCGTTACCGCAACCAGCAACGCGATTGGGATCGGCTGACCGCCCTGAGCGGTGCGCGCATCACGCGACCTGCCTGCTTCATCGCCGGCCGCCGCGACGGCGTTTTGAAGTTCGTCCCGAATTTCGACCTGGTGGAAAACATGAAACGCTGGACCGATGATCTGCGTGTTTGCGAGACAATCGACGGCGCGGGGCATTGGATACAGCAGGAAAGGCCGGAAGCGGTTACGCGATTGCTGCTCGCGTTTCTCGCGTCGCTGGGTGAAAAGCCGTGAATGTCGTAAAGGCCGCAAAAGCCGTGAATGCCGTGACAAAGTCATAAATCATCAAAGAAAGCGCGAATTGTTCCGTCTGATCGCTTCTTACGACATTCACGGCAGTCACGATCGTCACGGCCTCTCTTCCGTTACAATCCCCCCCGTCACCATTCACCGGTAATTTTTGTCATGTCCGTCAACAAAACACCCAGCGGTCTCGTCATCGAAGAACTGGTCGTGGGCCAAGGCGATATTGCCGCCGCGGGCCAGCGCGTCACGGTCCATTACACCGGCTGGCTCACCAACGGCAGCAAGTTCGACTCCAGCAAGGATCGCAACGATCCGTTCATGTTCGGGCTGGGCCAGGGCCAGGTCATCCGCGGATGGGACGAAGGCGTGCAGGGCATGAAAATCGGCGGCAAGCGCAAGCTCACGATCGCACCGGAACTCGGCTATGGCGCGCGCGGCGCGGGCGGCGTCATTCCGCCGAACGCGACGCTGGTATTCGAAGTGGAACTGCTCGGCGTCAACTGAACGGGTTTCGCACGTGAAAAAGGCCTGCGGTTCGCAGGCCTTTTTTCTTTTCGGACGCCTTTGCGCTTCGACGATTACTTCAATCGTTGTCCGAAGCTGACGGCATAGGCACCGGGCCGCGCCAGCAGCACGGGGTCCTCGGAAGCAGCGATGCCCTCGGGCAATGCCAGCGGGTTGAACATCGTTGTCTTCTGGACTTGGGCCTCGTTCGCGACCGGTCCGGTCAGCGTGATCTCGCCGAGGTCGACCTGCGACCGCTCATCGGGCCAGACGCTCGTGGGATCGGTGGTCGAATCACCCTTCTTCGCCAGTTGCACGGTCAGGCGGAACTTCACCGGTCCGGCCGCAAGTCGCGCGGGAAGCTCTTCCATGAGGTAATTCGGGCCCATGGCTTCGGCTGCCTTGTCGCTGATCCTCTGATCCCCCGCCACCGGAATGATCTGGTAGCGGCCATACTCACTGACCCCTTGCGCGTTGGTGAACTTGAACGCGTTCACGCCGAAGAATGGCAGCGTGGCGAAACTCATCGGCGCGGGCTTCGGCGCCGTGACGAACTTCAACGCGGCCGGATGGCTGCCGAGAAACTGCTCGATCGGCTTGGGACTGGGCACATCCGCGCCACTCGCAGCGACGGACGTCAGCAGGCCGAGAAAATCCTCCGGAGTCGCCACCGGAAATCCGTTGAACGAAATCGCGACGATGTCGGTGAACGCGCCGTCCGGAAGCGTGAAGCGGATGGCGATGCCGTGCGGGCTGGCGAACGGGTTGGCATCCGGCAGGTTGGGCACGCCGGTGCCGTTGGAAAAACGCACCATGACCGGCACGGTCGCGGACTGCAGGTGCGGCGCCTTGCTCAACGAAGCGGCGATACTGGTCGGCTTGAACGTCCCCGCGGCCAATACTCCCTTGGCGTGGTTGGCGCGGAAACCCGCATGCGGCCCGCCCGACAGCGCGTTGAACGAATCGACCAGCTTCTCCGACAGAGTCTTTTGGTCGGCCGCGTATGCGCCCGCGGTAATAAATGACAGACAGGTTGCAGTTGCGAGTAACGCCCGAACTGCGCGGGCTAGTCCATTGTTCTGATTTGGCACGTCGGTTCCCTTTTTATTGACGGCCGCTCGTCGCGCGGCACGCTTCCTTTATAAGCAAATCATCGCGACAGGACCACTGCATAAATCATGAATTTCGGCTCGCCATATTGCCGAATCGCCGCGGCGGTGATTTCATTTCGCGCCCGCCAGTTGGTCTCGCACCCGCTGTCGCACCAGGTTCACGTTCTGCCTGAAGGCGTAAAGGTTGTCGGTGTACGCCAGCGGTGTATTGATACGATTGACCGCGCTCTCGATCTGGTTGAGCTGGGTCAGCAGCTCGGTCAGCTTCTCCGCCGGGGATTGCTCATCCAGGTTCAACTCCACTTCCTTGAGCTTCGCATACCAGCGATAGATCCGCGAACGGGCGCGCCAGCGCCACACCGCCGGAACGATGCGTCCGAGGGGCACCAGCAGGGCCAACACCGGAAGCAGCGCGAGCCACAGACGGTCCACCAGCACCGCCGCCCAGTAAGGCAGGTAGCGCTGCAGGAAAGGCGGACCGGATTTGTAATAGCGGGTGGCCTCGGCGCTCAGCGGAAATTCGGAATTCAGCGGCGCCGGAAACTCTCCCGCCTTGTGCAGCAAGCCGGCTCCGCCATGTACTTCACTGGCCGCGCGCATCAGCAGGTAGGCGAGCGCCGGATGCAAACCATTGACGGCGAGCAGGTTGGCCGTGGGCGAGATGAGCGTGACATCGCGTGCCGGCACGTTCTTCACGAAGTCGAACACCCCCTGCGGCAGCGTCAGCCGGGTTAGCGACGGAAACCGGCGCGTATAAGCGTCCGCGCGATCGAGGCTCAGCAGCCGGATTCCAGGTGCCGAGATCAATTGCTCGACTAGCGGCGATTCCGGGGGCGCGACCAGAAGGACGGCATCGAGTTTGCCTTGCAGGAGCAAGTCGGCCGCATGTTGACCGCTTTCGGGCAGGAGCATGGTGGGAGGCATGACGGCGGCGTTGACCGCAAGCAATTGCAGCGCGAGGGCGCGCGTCCCGCTTTCCTCCGGGCCAATCGCGAGCTTCCTGCCTTGCAAAGCGCCGAAATCGTGGATCTCCGGCCCGCGGTAGAAAACCCATAGCGGTTCGTAATAGATGCTGCCCAGCGAAACCAGGTCAGGCGCATTCGTGGAAAACGCAGAGCCCCCCTGCAGGAAACCCACTTCGACGTCGGATTTCTCATCGAGCAGCCGGCTGACATTCTCCTGCGAGCCGGCGGAGGGACGCAGTTCCACCTTGACACCGTCGCGCGCCAGGATTTCCCGGTAGCGCAACGCAAACATGTGATAACCGCCGTCGACCGCGCCGGTCGAAATCACGATCGAATTCGGCGGCGCCGGCTCGACGAAACGGAACGCAAAGACAAAGACCGCCAGCGCGATCAGGACCACGGGAGTGATCGTCAGCCAGAGGTCGCGGCGGCTGATGTCCTTGAATTTTTTGCGCGTGATCATCGCGTATAAAACAGGGACGAGGGGTGAGGGACGACGAACGAGGGATGACTCCAGATCATGCGGAGAGCCAGAAAATGAGGCGCAAAGGGGGAAAGGTTGAGGTCGTGGCGGATTGCCATTCTGCCCTCATCCCTCGTCCCTCGCCTCCGGTCCCTCATTCCCGGTTTCGTCGACTTCGTCGGCGAAACCCTGCAGGCGCTCGATCAGTTGTTCGACGATCAGTTCCGGCTCCTGGGCCCAGAGATTTTCGACCGCCGAGTCGTCGTCCGCCTCCGCATTGGTCCCGGTCAACGTGACTTGCCCATCCTCCTGCAGCATGTGGCTGAGAACGGCCATCAGCTGCGGATAGTGGATGGATACTGCGTCGCCGGGACTGGCGCCCTCTTCTATTTCGTCCTTCACCAACGTGGCGACATGCTCGAGCGCCGGACCGGCACCCGCCACTTTGAGGGCATCCGGGTCGCTTGCGGCCAGATGCTCCAGCAGATCGAGGATCACACGCTCTTGGGCAAATAAGGCCCCGGCGATGAATTCCGAATAAGTCAGGTCGATCGATGCAACCAGGTGATCGCATTCTCCGGCCAGCATCTCGCAGATCGGACAACGCGCGCCTGCCGCGCTTTCTTCCTCGTCGTCGTCTTCTTCCTCCGGATCGTCGAACAGATCGTCATCGGGATTTTGCGCGGCGGACATGTTCGGTTCCCTTTCTTGGGTAACAGGTTTCGATTGCCCCGGCCGTTCACCGCCGGCGGGGCGGCGGATCCTGCAGGGGCGGTGGCGGCACGTCTATCGGCGGAGGATCTTCGATCGGCTTCGGGTCATCGACGGGCGGCGGCTTGTCCGTCGGATGGTCGCGTCCAGGGGCGGGGGGGG
>JAYVMZ010000406.1:0-2397 GCA_043758735.1 Betaproteobacteria bacterium | reverse complement strand
GTCGCACCTGGCGTTTGTCCGGCACTAAGGCATCGTTCATGACAACACGGCCTCGGCACGCCGCAGTTCTTCAACCAGCCGATCTACGTCGTCTTCGGTATGCGCGGCGGACAATGAAATGCGCAGTCGCGCACTGCCCTTGGGCACCGTCGGCGGGCGAATCGCGGGTACGAGGATTCCCCTCATTGCCAGCGCATCGCTCAAAGCGACAGCTTCAGAATTTCCGCCGACGATCAACGGCTGGATCGCGGTCGACGAGGCAAGCAAACGCCAGTTGCGTAGTTCGAGGCTGCCGGCAAGTTGCCCGGTCAATTCGACCAGGCGCTGGCGACGCCAGCCCTCGGACGCCATGATCTCGACGCTTTTCAGCAACGCCGCCGCCAATGACGGCGGACTTGCCGTCGTGTAGATATAGGTGCGCGCGCGCTGAATCAGCAACTCGACGAGCTGTTCGCTGCCAGCGACGAAAGCCCCCGATACGCCCGCTGCCTTGCCCAAAGTACCGACATAGGCAATATGCGCGGAATCGATACCAAAATGGCTTAGCGCGCCGCCGCCCTTCTCGCCAAGCACGCCAAAGCCGTGGGCATCGTCCACTACCAGCCAGGCGCCGTAGCGTTCGCACAGGCGGGCGATGCCGGAGAGCGGCGCGATGTCGCCGTCCATGCTGAAGACCGCATCGGTAATGACAATCTTGTCTGCTGCAATGGAGCCCGCCAGCAGGGATTCGAGGGCAGCCGGGTCGCAGTGCACGTAACGCCGGCATTTGGCACGGGACAGTACCATCGCATCGTTGAGGGACGCATGATTGAGCCGATCCGCAAACACATCGCTGGTTCGACCGGCGAGGACGGTGACGACGGCGAGATTCGCCAGATAGCCAGCGGAGAACAGCAATGCCCTCGGCAACCCGACATATTTGGCGAGCGCCCGTTCCAGGTCATCGTGGATGCGGTGATGCCCGCTCACCAGATGCGAGGCTGCTGCGCCAACACCGAGACGACGCATCGATTCGGCCGCCGCTTCGGCGATGCGCGGATCCGACGCGAGGCCGAGATAGTCGTTGCTGCAGAAGGACAGGTAGTCCCGTCCGTCGACGCGCACATGCGCGCCTTGCGGGGAGTCGATCAGGCGACGCTGCCGGCGCAGGCCTTGCCGGTCGATTTCGGCAAGTTCGGCGGCAAGGTCGCGCATTGCCGGATTGGGCCCCGCTTCGATGACCGGACGAAACACCGCAATCCTTCAGCCGGTACCGGCACCTTCGCCGCGAATTTCCATGGGCTTGAGGCCAAGCTTGTCGAACAGCATCCGGTCACGGTCGGCCACGGGGTTGGGCGTGGTTAGCAGTTTCTCGCCGTAAAAAATCGAATTGGCTCCGGCCAGGAAACACAGTGCCTGTGTTTCCTCCGACATGTTTTCGCGGCCGGCGGACAATCTCACCATGGCACGCGGCATGGTGATGCGCGCGGCAGCGATGGTGCGTACGAACTCGAATGGATCGAGTTCCGGCGTGCCATGCAAAGGCGTGCCTTCAACCTGTACCAGATTGTTGATTGGCACGCTTTCCGGATAGGGGTCGAGGTTGGCCAGTTCGGCGATGAGCGCGGCACGATTGGTTCGCGTCTCCCCCATGCCGACGATACCACCGCAACAGACATGGATGCCGGCCGTGCGCACTTTCTGCAGCGTCTCAAGCCGGTCGCCTTGCTCGCGGGTCGTAATGATTTCTCCGTATAAAGCCGGATCGGTATCGAGATTGTGATTGTAGTAATCCAGTCCGGCATCCTTGAGCTGCTCGGCCTGTCCTTCCCTGAGCATGCCGAGCGTGGCGCAGGTTTCCAGGCCCAGCGCCTTCACCTCCCGCACCATTTCCGCAACTTTTTCCAGATCGCGCTGCTTGGGTCCGCGCCACGCCGCGCCCATGCAGAATCGCGAAGCTCCGTTGTGCTTTGCCACGCGCGCCGCATCGACCACTGACTCCACGGACATCAACGCCTCATTTTCGACGCCGGTATGATAGCGCGCGGCCTGCGGACAGTAGCCGCAATCCTCGGGGCATCCCCCCGTCTTGATGGACAATAGTGTCGAAAGCTGCACCTCGTTCGCTGCGAAATGCTGCCGGTGCACTTGCTGGGCCTGATAAATGAGGTCGATGAACGGTGCGGATAACAAGGTTTCGACCCTCGCGACGGTCCAGCCTGCAGGCTTGACGGCGGGTCTGTTTGGAACGATCGTTTGCGCGGCAGCGGGCATGATGCGGTCTGTGAGCCTTGGAATCTGTGTAACGACGATGGTCGGGGAAGGCCCGCTTCGTGTCAAATTCAATTTATCGTGTTTTTGACAACTGCCTGCCAATTGCCCGGTGGCTGCTGTCCCCTGCCTGCCTGCTATGCGGCG
>JAYVMZ010000405.1:0-3037 GCA_043758735.1 Betaproteobacteria bacterium | reverse complement strand
TTCGAGTCCGAACCCGTCTCCGGCCAGGCGCAGGGACGGCTCGAGACGCAGCAGAACGTTATCGAGTGGGACAAGCAGGCGAGGGGCGGCAGCTTCGATTTCAACTGGCCCGTCACCGAGGCGGCACTTTCCGTCGTCCATAACGGCAGCGGCAAGCCGTGGGTCACGGTGCAGAGCCGCGCGGCGATCCCGCTGAAGCAGGCGGTCGCAAGTGGCTACCGCATCGTGCGGACCCTGACGCCGGTGGAAGCCAAAGTCCCGGGCGAACTGCATCGCGGGGACACTGTACGCGTGCGCCTCGAAATCGAGGCCCAGTCCGACATGTCGTGGGTCGTCGTCGACGATCCGGTTCCGGGCGGCGCGGCGATCCTCGGCAGCGGCCTGGCAAAGGACTCGCAGATATTGTCCGGCGGCGAAGCGAAGCGCGGGTTTGTCTGGCCGGCATTCGAGGAGCGCGGATTCGACGCTTTCCATGCCTATTACCGTTTTGTGCCCAAGGGCTCCTGGGTCGTCGAGTACACGCTCCGCGTAAACAATCCTGGCCGCTTCGAACTGCCGCCGACGCGCGTCGAGGCCATGTACGCCCCGGAGATGTTCGGTGAGTTGCCGAATGCCGCTGTCACCGTAAATCCGTGACGATCGCGAGAACAATCGTGAACCACGAAGCACAGCTAAGACAATGATGAACCACGGAGGACACGGAGAAATACGCGGAGATTTTCTCGCTGTTTTTCGTATCCCTCACCCGTTCGTGGCGCGATTTCAGATCTTGTTTTCCTCCGTGTCCTCCGTGGTGAAAAGTCTTGTCTTTGCCCTGACCCTAGTTGCGCAGGTAGCAGTCGCGGACATTCCTCCTTTCGACAATGTGAAGAACAACTGGACGAGTACCGAAGGCACTCTTCTCGACCGCCACGGCGCGCCGATCCACGAAATGCGCGTGATCGAGAAGGGCAGGCGGCTGGCGTGGACGCGGCTTGGCGATATTTCGCCAGCGGCGCTGGCGACCATCATTCGCGCTGAAGACAAGCGCTTCTTCAAGCACGATGGTGTGGACTGGCTCGCGCTGTCGGACGCCGCGCTGGACACGCTGCTGTTCTCGCAACCGCGCGGCGCGTCGACTATCTCGATGCAGGTCGCCTCCCACCTGGACGCGTCGCTGCGGCCCACCCGGCAGAAACGCACCGTGTCGCAGAAATGGGAGCAAATCGCCGCGTCCCGGGAACTGGAGAAAGGCTGGAGCAAGAGCCAGATCCTCGAGGTCTACCTCAACCTCTCGACCTTCCGCGGCGAATTGCAGGGCGTGGGCGCCGCTTCGCGGGCGCTGTTTGACAAGGACCCCAGCGGCCTCGATGAGCCGGAGTCGCTGTTGCTCGCCGTCTTGCTGCGGGGGCCGAACGCAAGGCCCGATGGCGTCGCCAGGCGTGCCTGCCAGCTCGCGCAGAACATGGAGGTCGGAGTGCCCTGCGCGCAATTGCAACGGCTGGCGCAGTCGGCGCTGCCGGCCGCACCCAACATCGCGCCACGCGTGGCGCTGGCCCCGCACGTCGCGAGGGAACTTCTTTCCGCGATGCATCCACGTGTGCAGACGACGCTGGATGCCGGCCTGCAAGCCTATGCAACGGAGCTGTTGCAGCAGCAACTGGCAGTGCTCGGCGACAGCCATGTCACGGACGCCGCCGCACTCGTGGTCGACAACCGCAGCGGCCAGGTGCTGGCTTACGTCGGCAACACAGGGGCGGCCGCGAGCGCGATCTATGTCGATGGCGTGCGCGCGCCGCGCCAGGCCGGATCGACCTTGAAGCCTTTCCTCTACGAATTGGCGATCGAGCGCAAGCTGATTACCGCGGCCTCACTGATCGACGATTCGCCGGTGAATCTGGTCACGCCCAGCGGGCTCTACGTGCCACAGAACTACGATCACGATTTCAAGGGGCTGGTCAGCGCGCGCACCGCCTTGTCGTCGTCACTGAATGTCCCGGCGGTGCGCACGCTGATGCTGGTGGGCGCGGATGCGTTTGTCGAACGGCTGCAAATGCTGGGATTCGACGACGTCATCCACGATGGCGATTTCTATGGCTTTTCGCTGGCCCTGGGGTCGGCGGAAGTCAGCCTGTGGCAGCTGACCAATGCCTATCGCGCGCTCGCCAATGGCGGACAGTGGTCGCCGCTCAGGCTGGAAAGCACACTCAAGACCGCCGCTACGCCGGTACTCGATTCGGCTGCCTCCTGGATAGTCGCGAGCATGCTCGCCGATCCGCTTGCGCGCAGCGTCACGTTCGGGCTGGAAAACCCGCTGGCTTCGCGGCACTGGGCAGCGGTGAAGACTGGTACCAGCAAGGATATGCGCGACAACTGGTGCGTCGGCTTTACCGAGCGTTATACAGTCGGCGTCTGGGTCGGCAATTTCGACGGCAGCCCGATGCATGATGTGTCCGGCGTGACCGGAGCCGCGCCGGTGTGGATCGAGCTGGTCGACTATCTGCACCGTCGCTCGACTTCGATGCGGGCGCCGATGCCGCAATCGGTCATTGCGCGCCGCATCGTATACGACAAGGAGATCGAGGCGCCACGCGAGGAATATTTCGTCGCCGGCACGGAAATCGACGTGGTTGCCGCCAAGCCGTCCGCAACTGTTCGCGCGAAAATCGCCTATCCCGGCGAAGGCAACATCATTGCGCTCGATCCGGACATGCCGGACAGCGTGCAGCGAGTGCGATTCGTGGCGACGCCCCAGTTGCCGGGCCAGCGCTGGCAACTCGACGGAGAGGCGATCGGGATGGCGGACCAGCCGGTGCTCTGGCCACCACAACCGGGGCGCCACGATCTCGTCCTCGTGGATGCACGGGGAGAAGAAATGGACCGGGTTCGTTTCGAAGTGCGCGGCGCGGCGCGACACGGATATCCTGCCCAAGACGGTTACGTGGCACCTAAATAGGCCGGTTAATCTCTCCGGGTCTAATTCCCCGCCGCTTGCGGCGTTCGTTAGACTGAGGGGGGTGAGCGAATACCTACACAAGAGCCACAATGTTACGGTACT
>JAYVMZ010000404.1:0-7776 GCA_043758735.1 Betaproteobacteria bacterium | reverse complement strand
TCGATCTCCGTGGGGGTATGGATTTTCACACCCTTGGTTTGGCCCTTACGGTGCGCGATCGCTTCGGTCAGGCCTCGTTTGATGCTGTCGAATGCTTTGGGTAACGGGAACTACCATGGGCTGCTTACTGAAGTCTCAATGGACGAGCATACCCAGGCGTTGCAGGCCCACGTACCAACTTGGGTTGCCGATGCTAAGAAGGTAATCGAATCGCGTCGCGAGCCTGATATCAAAATGGGCAAGCAGTGCAAAAATCCTTACGACTGCCCGTTCATGGAGTATTGCTCGCTGGAGGAGCCGGAGTATTCCGTCAAGAAGCTGCCGTACCCGGGGAAGCTGGTGGCTCAGTTGGAGGCCAAGGGATATACAGACCTACGCGACGTACCAGCGGACCTGCTTACGAAGCCAGTTCACGTCCGAATGCGGCGCGCTGTAATCTCTGGGCAGTCCGAACTCGACCCTGCCGCGCGTGAGATCGTTCGTGCCCTCGCGTATCCACGCTACTACTTCGATTTTGAATCGATTAACTTTGCAGTTCCGATCTGGAAGGGTGCATGGTCCTATCAGCAGGTCACTTTCCAATGGTCTTGCCACGTCGAGCACAAGGATGGCTCACTTACCCACTCCGAGTTTTTGGACACGTCTGGTCAGTTTCCGGCGAGAGCATGTGCTGTCCAGCTGCTGACAGCGCTCGGTGAGTCCGGCCCGATCGTCACCTACTACTCCACTTTCGAAAAGACCAGGCTCAAGGAGCTTGCAGAGCTATATCCGGACCTGGCTCCTGGGATCAACGCAGTAATCGAACGAATATTCGATTTGTGGCCCGTCATGAAAGAACACTATTACCATCCGAGCATGAATGGTTCATGGTCGATCAAAAAGGTTTTGCCAACCATCGTACCGGATCTCAGTTACACGGCCTTGGGCGAAGTCGCGGAGGGCGGGGGTGCACAACGCGCCTACATTGAATTGATTAACCCGCAAGTAGGCACGTCGAGAAAAGAGGCGCTTAGAGGCGCACTTTCGCAGTACTGCGGATTAGACACACTGGCGATGGTACGAATCGTCGAAGTTCTATCTAACGCCGTTACCTGAAGCTCATGAGACCCAGGAACATCCCGGAAGCCCCCTATGCCCTTCCAACCCCCTCAACTCAACTAACCGAGTGGGTCAGATTTCGATGAAAAAAGCGGGTCAGTGTTCAATTGAAATTTACACGTGCCGGACTCGCGTCCCGTTTACCTGATGAGGTTGCACGCCGATTCCTCCGCGCTTCGGCATCGGCCTTGGACTCCAGATACTCGACGGATCGGCCGGTGAAGTTAAACCCGAAGACTTCCTTGCCGTCCTTGCCGGTATAGCGGTGATCTTCCAACGTCCCGACAACGGCAACCTTACTGCCGACATCGAGATACCAGCTTGCGTTAAGTGCGGCCTTTCCCCACAGCGTCCAGGCAATAGCGGTAGCCTTCTCTTGAGGTTTTCCTTCGCTGTCTTTCCAGCGCGCATTAGAGATGACGGTGACGAGTGCTTTGTTCTGCGTACGGCCCTTCACCGTAAGCGTTTCGACAACCGGTGTGGCTGCGACGTGGCCAATCTGACGAACTTCGACTTGTGACATGGCAAGACTCCTTGATCGAGTGGATGACAGAACCCGTTGCGAGAGGAGTACTGCTCTGAAAAACTGATCCTCTCGTTGAAACCTCCCTCTCTTCGCTGCTTCCGTTTATCCCCCCGCAGTCCCCCTCACTCGTGGATCGGGGGTGAGGAGGGATAAACGGCAGCGGCGTCGCGGCCGGTGGCTCAAGAAGTCTTTATCGGAAAATCCAGATCAAGGGTGTCAGCAAATGGCGTCTTCAAAACCCGTGACAGTGCTCGTGGTCCCGGAGCGCTGGCGCGGGTTTTGTGCCGCTGAACAAATGTGCCGCTTGCGTGGCGAAATAAACGCGGTGCCGCCTTCCAGAATTCTTGTTGTTGGTTTAGCGTCGTCGGCATTCAAGGCTGCTACGATGCACGATGGGATTGAAGCTGAAGACGCTCTAGCGTTCCAACGATCTATGGAGAGAAATAACGATGGCGAAGACACCTACGAATCACGGCAAGGACTGGACGGCTGGCGACGTCAAGAAACTCGAGCAACTGGCGAGACAAAACACCCCGACGCGGGTTGCAGCGCTAAAGCTCGGCCGTACTCCTGCGGCCCTAGCGCAGAAGGCGAGTTTCGAAGGAATCTCGATGAAGCCGACAAATCTGCGGCCCTACGGGACGCGCAAGAAGTAGCAACGGGCATGGCCTAGCGAGCGGCCACAGTTCATGCGAAGTCGTGATCTGTGGCTGCTGGCGACTTTTCCGGAACGGAGGCACGGACGCTTCTTTGCGCTTCCGCCCACATGCAGTCTGCCGGTGCGAGCGCGGCTTGGCGCGCGAACACGGGCAATGCCTCACGACAGGCGCGCGACGACCTCGCGCGCCTCGTATGAGGCTGTATTCATCGTGCGAGTGTTGCCCTTCGGCGGTCTACGCGGCTTTCGGCGCCGACAGCGGCACGACGTTTCTAATAGTCAGCGCGTCCATGTGGTCTGCCCATTTCTGAAGCCACGTCCGCGCCTCGCCATCGTAGCTGTGCCGGTCATAGATTGCGCTCACGGAAGTATCGACATGATTGAGAATGCGATCCTTCACGACCCGCGGGCACCCGAGCTTAGCCAATCCCGTGGCGACCGTGCGGCGAAGATCATGCACGGTCCAAGGCACTTCTACCGGATCCTGCGCCGGCCTTTCGCCGTCGGCGTGCCGCGCCGTGTACTGCGCAAGACCCAGCGCCTTCTGCGCGACGTGCTGCCCGGCACGCGGCGAAGGGAACACGAACACCTTGTCCATCTCCTGGCGGTACATGAACAACTCGACCGCCTGCTGCGAAAGCATAACGTCGTGCGGCTCTCCGTTCTTTGTCTCGCGTATCGTCCATACACCGCGGTCGAGGTCCAGATCGCGCCACCGGGCGGCAATCACCTCGCCTGAACGGCAGCCGGTAAGTAGCACCAGCTTAAGTGACTCGCGTACCGTGCGACTGTACGGACTATGAGGAAGCCACTTCAGGAACTTGGCGAGTTCTGCATCCGTCAGGGCGCGCTTCCTGCGCACCTGCGATGCCCCTTTGATGCCGAGTGTGGGGGAATTGAAGTCGTCCGGCAGCCGCCCCTGCTCGATCGCGTAGGCGTATGCGCACCTTATCCGTGATAGAAGTTGCGTCGCCGTCCGTGGGTGTTTCACCATCGTCGGCCGGATCACGTCGTCCTGCAAGTCGCGCCGGGTGAGCTGGAGTGCCGGTCTACTTCCGAACACGGGAATGATGCCCCTGCGCAATACGCGTGCGCTCTCTGCTCCGCGCTTTTGTTTGGCGAGCACCTCCCTGATGTACTCCTCAACCAGATTCTCGACAGAGTAGACCGCTTGGCGCTGCGCTATCCGGTCGCGCCTGGCCTGCACGCGCTCCTTACGCTTGTCGAGTTGGGGATCTTTGCCTTGTTCTCGCTCTACCCGCTTCCTGACAGCGGCATCACGCGCCTTCGCGAGTGTCAGGGCTCCGACATCCCCTAACCTGATCTCGCGCAACGATCCGTCGCGGGCGCGGTAGCGGTAGAAGAACACTTTTTTTCCCAAAGCCGAACAGCGAACACGCAATCCGGCACACTGCGCGTCTCCGCGCTCCTCGCCTGGCTGCATGTACGAGATAATCGAGGCAGTCAGGGGTTCCGGTTTACGTGGTATAGGTTTTTGCGACATAGGTCCTCCACGGAGGGTCAACCTACACAAAACCTACACCGGATAACCGGATAAGGACTTGCAAAAACTTGCCCGGTCTTGAACAGTGAACGCATCGGTGAAGGTTAAAATATCATTGGAACGACAACACCTTATATCTCATAACGGCAGCCTCGGCAAGGGTTCTAGCGAGACCGAAATTTCCCGGCACACGCCGATGATGCAGCAGTATTTACGCATCAAGGCTGAGCATCCAGACAAACTGCTGTTCTATCGCATGGGCGATTTCTACGAGCTGTTCTTCGAGGACGCCGTGCGCGCCGCGAAACTGATGGACATCACCCTCACACAGCGCGGCGCTTCTGCGGGCGAGCCGATCAAGATGGCCGGCGTACCGTTTCATTCGGTCGAGCAATACCTCGCCAAGCTGATGAAGCTCGGTGAATCGGTGGCGATCTGCGAGCAGATCGGCGATCCCGCGACATCGAAAGGCCCTGTCGAGCGCCGGGTCACCCGCGTGGTAACGCCGGGCACGCTCACCGATGCGGCCCTGCTCGACGACCGGCGCGAAAATCTGTTGCTGGCGATCAATCTACAGGGTCAGGTGCTGGGCATCGCCTGGCTTTCCCTCGCGAGCGGGCGCTTCGTCGTACTGGAAACTCGCAAGGAAAATCTCGCCTCCGAACTGCAGCGCCTGCAACCCGCGGAAATCCTGGTTGCGAATGACTGCAATGATTCCAGCCTGGAAACTTCGGACGCCGTCATCAAACGCCTGAGCGCATGGCAGTTCGATCGCGACGCGGCCAATCGCGTGCTGGTGCGGCACTTCGATACACGCGACCTCTCCGGCTTTGGTGCGGACGAACTCGGGCCCGCACTCGGCGCAGCCGGAGCATTGTTCGAATACGCACGTGCGACCCAGGCCGCCTCGATTGCGCACGTGCGTTCGCTCGCCGTGGAACGCGATTCTGAATACGTGCGCATGGACGCTGCCACGCGCCGTAACCTGGAGATATCCGAAACCCTGCGCGGTGATCCTGAACCCACCTTGCTATCCCTCCTCGACACCTGCGCGACCGCGATGGGTTCGCGCTGGTTGCGGCACGCATTGCATCATCCGCTGCGCGACCGCGCGGTGGTCTCAGCCCGGCTGGATGCCGTGACCCACCTGCGCGGCGAAAGCGTGGAAGATCCCTATCGGAAACTTCACGACGCGCTGCGGCCGGTTAGCGATGTCGAGCGAATCACGGCGCGCATCGCCCTGCGGAATGCCCGCCCGCGCGACTTGTCCGCGCTGCGCGAAACCCTTGCCGCGTTGCCGGCGCTTAAATCGCTGCTCGAACCGCTTTCCAGTCCCCGACTGGCGGCCTTGTCGATCGAACTCGCGCCTTTGCCCGAACTCGCCGGTCTTCTTTCGCGCGCGATCCTGCCCGAACCCGCGGCCCTCGTTCGCGAGGGCGGCGTCATCAACGATGGCTTCGATGCGGAGCTCGACGAACTGCGCGGGATCCAGAACAACTGCGGGGAATTCCTGATTGCACTGGAAGTGCGCGAACGAAGCCGGACCGGCATCGCCAACCTGAAAGTCGAATATAACCGCGTGCACGGTTTCTACATCGAAGTAACGCACTCCCATACGGGAAAAGTTCCGGAAGACTATCGCCGCCGCCAGACGCTGAAGAACGCCGAGCGCTACATCACGCCGGAACTGAAAACCTTCGAGGACAAGGCGTTGTCCGCGCAAGATCGCGCGCTCGCACGGGAAAAGTACTTGTACGAAATACTGCTCGACGACCTCGCGCCGGGCTTGCCGACCCTGCAGCGCCTGGCGGCAGCCCTCGCCGAGCTCGACGCGCTCGTCACGCTTGCCGAGCGCGCCGCGGCTCTGGGCTATTCGGCGCCGCAGTTCACCGATGAGGAAAAGATCGAGATCGAGGCCGGACGCCATTCCGTAGTGGAAAAGCAGATCGACGAATTCATCGCCAACGACACCCGGTTGGACGATGGACGCCGGCTGCTGCTGATCACCGGTCCGAACATGGGCGGCAAATCCACTTACATGCGCCAGACCGCGCTGATCGTGCTGCTCGCGCACGTTGGTTCATTTGTGCCGGCAAAACGCGCCGTCATCGGTCCGGTGGACCAGATCTTCACGCGCATCGGCGCTTCCGACGATCTCGCCGGCGGCCGCTCCACGTTCATGGTGGAAATGACCGAGGCCGCCAACATCCTGCACAACGCGACGAATACTTCGCTGGTCCTGATGGACGAAGTCGGCCGCGGCACATCGACCTTCGACGGCATGGCGCTGGCGGTGGCCATCGCCCGGCATCTTGTGGAAACGAGCCGCAGCTATACCCTGTTTGCGACCCATTACTTCGAGCTTACCCGCCTGGCGGAAGAATACCCGCAGGTGGCCAACGTGCATCTCGACGCCGTCGAGCACAAGGACAAGATCGTGTTCCTGCACGCGGTAGAGGAAGGCCCGGCGTCACAAAGCTATGGCATCCAGGTCGCGCAACTCGCCGGCGTGCCCGCCGTTGTCGTGCGCGCGGCAAAGAAACATCTCGCGAAACTCGAAGAGGAAGCGGCCGGCCGCAATCCGCAGGGAGACTTGTTTTCGGCGGGGCCGAAGAAGGAGCCGGAACCCGAAACGCATCCGGCGCTGGAGATGTTGCGCCAATCCGACCCGGATTCGCTGACCCCCAGGGACGCGCTCGAATTGCTTTACCGGCTGCGGAAAATCGCCGACGGACAGGACTGAACGCTACTGGGCAGCCGTCGGCGCCTGTGCAGAAATCTGGCTGTCGCGTTCGCGCGCAATGGCAGCGGCGAGCTGGTAGACCGCCATCGCGTAATTCTTGCTGCGGTTATAGCGGGTGATGACGTAGAAATTGTTGAAGGCGAGCCAGTAATCCGGCCCCTGTTCGAGGTCCAGCGCGAACAGGCCCGCCACGAAGTCCGCGGGCAGCGGGTCGGTGGGCTCGACGCCCTTCGGCAGCATCTGTGCAAGCGTAAGGTGCGGCTTGAATCCCTTCTCGACGATGTCCTTATAGTCGGTGCCGCTGATGCGCGCCGGCACGACGACCGGCTGGCCGGCTACCCAGCCAAAGTAATGCAGGTAATTCGCCACGCTGCCGATGACGTCGGGAACGTTTTCCCACAGGTTTATTTTTCCGTCGCTGTCGAAATCCACGGCGAAACGACGGTAGCTGGTCGGCATGAACTGCGGCATGCCGATGGCCCCCGCGAAGGAACCTTTGACCGTCGTCGGTTCGAGGCCGTTTTCCCGTGTCAACAACAGGAACTGCTCTAGTTCGCCACGGAAGTAATTTGCGCGCTCCGGCATTTCGAAAGCCAGCGTATAGAGCGCGTCGATGACCCTGAACGACCCCGTCCGCTTGCCGTAGATGGTTTCGACACCGATGATGGCGACGATGATCTCTTCCGGCACGCCGTAAATTTCCCGCGCACGCTTCAGCTGCTCCGCATTCGCATTCCAGAAGTCGACACCACCGCTGGTGCGCGTGGGCGTGACGAATATGTTTTTGAATTCGAACCACGGCTTCGATGTCGCGGGCGCATTGATCGCCTTGACCACGCCGTCGTTGCTTTTCAGTTGCGAGAACATCTGGCGCAGAGCCGGCCCATCGAGTTGATGCTCCTGCACCATCTGCGCGATGAACTTCTCGACTTCAGGCTTGAGTTTTATTTTCACCGGCGCCTGGGCCAGCGTCGAAAAAGTTCCACCGATGAACAACAGCCATGCCGCGAACAACGCACGCGAAAGCGTCATGGCCCTGCGAATACTTTGTCGATGGTGACGCGGACCCCGCTGTGGCCGGGTTTGATCGTGCCGCTGCTGCCCTCGAGGTCGCCGGCCAGGGGCTTCGCGCCGCCGGACTTGGAGACGCGCGCACCGACGACGATTTCGCCGAATTGGGAAAGTTTCATTTCAGGCATCATCGCCATTGAATCATCGAACGCGAACTGATAGGGCAGATCGGCGAC
>JAYVMZ010000403.1:0-2071 GCA_043758735.1 Betaproteobacteria bacterium | reverse complement strand
TCGCCGCCCAACGGATGAAGCCTCCACCCTGATACACCCGACAAGCCCATGGGAAGTCGTGATCGCCGGAGGCGGGGTGCTCGGTGCGTACTGTCTGTCGGCTGTGATGAGGGCCTGGTCATCGCTTGCGGTACGGGACGATAACTTCCGGCAGCATGGGATAGTGCTTGTCGTTCAGGGTAACGAGCCGCAACCCGTGCTTAAGCGCGGTCGCTGCAAGAATCGCGTCGATCAATCCAGTGCCGTGACTCGGCCCGAAGTCACGCCGAAACAAACCTCCCTCTACCGCCGTTTCGGGATCTACCGGGATCTGGCTGAAGATCGAGAGCAGTTCGGTCAACTGATCGCTTTCTTTTCCATCCCGCACGCCCGCGTGCAATTCTGCGACCGTCAACGCTGACACCCCCATGGGCCGGGTTTCCTGCTCCATGAACGCAACCGCCTGCCGATGCCCTCGGAGAAAATCGATCAGGAGATCGGTGTCGAGGAGCAGAGATTGCGCCATCGTCCCCGCCCCCGGTTCTAGGCTCGCATCGAGACACGATCAGCCTCGCGCCGGACAGCGGCAAAATCCGGCAGGTCCGTGCGCCCCTTCCAGAGACCAGCCGAGCGCTTGATGACGCCCCCGCGCTCGGAAGCCTTGCGCTGACCGACGAAGCGGTCGATTGCATCCCGGATCAGCTCGCTCTGCGTCCGGCCGGTTCTTGCGGCCATCGATTTGAGCGCCTTCTGCTGCGCCGGGCTGAGATAGATCTGCGTACGATTCATTACGTCCTCGCGATGTATGTTCGTAATGTATGCACGATCCTGCTGAAGGTCAAGATGGGCCGGCCGTCATCTGCCATGACGGAAAATCAGTGTCAGGTGCAAAAGACGGTGGGCGCCGCAGGCCGCCGGAGGCGGCGTGCTCAGTGAGGAAACAGGGTGCGCAATGCGAAAAGAAGGTGCTCGGAAACACCCTGACCCTGGTGCTCGGTGCGAGCCGCTTGCGGCGGAGGTTCGAGGGCCCCCGACTTCGCTGTATTCCGGGGGATTCCGCACGGGGTCCCCACAAGGGGGTACAGGGCTGCGCCCATAATTGGTGCCCCTGAAGGGATTCCACAAGGGATACCAGTCTTCGACTATAACCGGGCTCTGCCCATAATCGGTAATTAGACGTGCGCCAGAGGCCTCACTACGCGCAATCGATCCTTCATCGCACGCTCGGCGGTCTTCAAATCGTAAGCTGCCTGCAGATTCAGCCAGTACTGCGGCGTTTGGCCCAATGCCCGCCCGAAAAACAAGGCGAGTTCGGCGGTGACGGGCCGCTTACCGTTAACAACGTGGGACACGCGCATGGACGACACCCCGATGGCGCGGGCGAAGTCCGCCTGTGAGGTGTCGAGATCTTCCAGCAACTCCTTGAGAAATTCCCCGGGATGGATCGCGGGTAAGCCGTTTTTAATAGCCATGATTCTTCTGTCTCAGTGGTAATCGACAATTTCAACATCGAAGGCATCACCGCTTTCGAATCGAAAACATATTCGCCATTGATCGTTGATGCGGACGCTCCATTGGCCCTTTCTGTTGCCTTTCAACGCTTCCAGACGATTGGACGGCGGCGAGCGCAAGTCATCAATTGCCGTGGCCGCGTCGAGTTGCGTAAGCCGCATCGCCGCGCGCGTGCGTAGCTCCGATGGAATCCGCCGCGACTTGCCCGTCGCGAAAAAGCGTTCAGTCTCCGAAGACGCAAACGACCGTATCACGCAGGTCATCGTAAACACATAGTTTACGATCGTCAAGTGACATGAAGCACCGCTGACGGCGGTTACCGGGTGTCCTGGTCATCCGCGGGCGCGGCGCGAAAAACGACAGGGCCAGGTGCGCGGTGAGGGCCGGAATACTTCCCCACTACAGCTGCCCCAGCACTTTCAATCCCACCACGCCGAGCGCGAGCTGGTAAAAGATCTGCGTCCAGTCCTTGATTTCCTTGGTCCAGCTCGGCTTTTCCAGGTCTTCAGGAACGATGATTGCATCCCCCGGATGCATGCGCTCCCCGGTGAACCCGCGCCCGAACCAGCCGCTTTGCTGC
>JAYVMZ010000402.1:0-3220 GCA_043758735.1 Betaproteobacteria bacterium | reverse complement strand
CACCGGGTTTGGCGTGCTTGAAATATCCGGCCAGAAGCTGACTTACGTCACCAGCGGCTGCATCCGTACAGACGCGCGCGGCGAATTGCCCGAGCGCATCCGCACCATCCTCGAAGGCCTTTCCGAAATTATTGCACAGGTCAAACCGCAGGAGGTCGCGGTCGAGAAGGTGTTCGTCAACGTCAATCCCCAATCCACGCTGCTGCTCGGCCAGGCGCGGGGGGCGGCCATTTGCGCGGCGGTGATCGGCGCGTTGCCGGTGTCGGAATATACGGCGTTGCAGGTCAAGCAGGCCGTGGTGGGCAATGGCCACGCGCGCAAGGAACAGGTGCAGGAGATGGTGCGCCGGCTGCTCAAGCTGCCCGGGGATCCCAGTGCGGATGCGGCGGACGCATTGGCGTGCGCCATCTGCCACGCCCACGGCGGCCTTGGCCTGGGCAAATTGCAGACGCGCGGATTCAGGATGAAACGCGGGAGGCTGGTGTGATCGGGCGGCTGACCGGATTGCTCGTCGAGAAGCGTCCGCCGACCGTCGTAATCGAGGTTCACGGCGTGGGTTATGAAGTCGACGTGCCGATGAGCACGTTCTTCCAGTTACCCGCGACCGGCTCGGCCGTCACATTGCAAACCCACCTGATCGTGCGCGAGGACGCGCACCTGCTGTTCGGCTTTGCCACGGACCAGGAACGGCAGGTGTTCCGCCAGTTGCTCAAGATCAGCGGCGTGGGGGCGCGCACCGCGCTCTCGGTGCTGTCCGGCATGTCGGTCTCGGAGCTGGTGCAGACGGTATCGGCCCACGATGGCGCACGGCTTACCAAGATTCCTGGCATCGGCAAGAAGACGGCGGAACGGTTGCTGCTGGAACTGCGCGACAAGCTCGCCGCCGTCATCGGCACGGTCGTCGCGGGAAGCGACGCGGAAATCAGGAGCGATGCACTGAATGCATTGCTCGCACTTGGTTACAGCGACAAGGAAGCGACGCACGCGCTCGGCAAGATCGCGCCGGAAACGCCGGTGCAGGACGCCATCCGCCACGCACTCAAATTGCTCTCGAAGGCGTGACCGGCGTCCGGGGTGCGAAGAGGCGCCTTCCATGTCGTTCGAGAGCGACAAATATACCCGGCCCCGGGACGAGGAATTCCCGGGGTGCTGGGCTATAATCCGTGGCAAATTTTCAGGCGCCTTTCGCCTGCGCAATCGAACCGGGAGGATGTGCACAAAATGATGGTCGCAGCACGTGTTGTCATGGCAGCGCTGGTCTTGCTGGCGTATGCGGCCGGGGTGAGTGCCGCCGCCGACGAAAGCGCCGACAAGAAACAGCAGATCGAGCAGCTCATCGGGCTGCACGACCTGACCACCGCGGTATCGATCGGCAACTACTACCTCAAGCAGGAAAGCCTGGTCGCCATCCGCAGCCTGCTCACCCGCCTGGGCAAGGAGGAGAAACTCGGCCCGGATTGGAATCCGGGCAATCCGCTGTGGCAGCGCGCGGAGGAGATGCTGTCGAAGCAGGTCACGGCGAAAGTTGCGAAGGATTTCAGCAGCCTCGAGTGGCTGCGTCCGCAATGGGAAGATCTCGACTCTCGTGAATTCTCCGCCGAGGAGCTCGATGTGCTGCTTACGCACTTCCGATCCGATGTCGGCCGCAAGCAGGCGAAAATCGTCGATCATACGGTGTCGACGCACGTGATCACCACGCTGGCGTTCTCCGGCAAGTTGAAGGACATTGCCGGCGTCCAGGAAGAACGCAACCGCATGCAGCACATCTGGAACAAGGAAGACGACGACATGCGCTTCTCCATCCAGGATGCGACCAACGCCGACGGCCAGCGCTTCGCTTATTCGGCACTGGGCAAGAAATATTTCGTGACGGCAATACTGAAGCTGACCGGCATCATCAGCCGTCGCATCGACGAACTGGCGCTGGCCCTGCCCAAGGATGTGGACGCCCGCGCCGACGAGGTTCGCCCCCTGTTGCAGGAGTTCAAGAGCGGCCGCGGCTGATGCCAGAAGCGCATCTTCGCAGCGGCGACAAAGGATGATCGAAACCGACCGCCTGATCACGCCCGCCCCGCAGTCGACGCAGGAGGAAGCGCTCGAGAGAGCCCTGCGCCCCAAGCAACTCGACGAATACATCGGCCAGGAAAAAATCCGCGGCCAGCTCCAGATCTTCATCGAAGCCGCGCGCAATCGCGGCGAAGCCCTCGACCACGTGCTGTTGTTCGGCCCGCCCGGCTTGGGCAAGACCACGCTAGCGCACATCATCGCGCGGGAAATGGGCGTCAACCTGCGGCAGACCTCGGGACCGGTGCTGGAGCGCCCGGGCGACCTCGCCGCGCTGCTGACCAACCTCGAACCGAAAGACGTTTTGTTCATCGACGAGATTCACCGCCTGTCGCCGGTGGTCGAGGAGATCCTTTATCCCGCGCTGGAAGATTACCAGCTCGACATCATGATCGGTGAAGGCCCGGCCGCACGCTCGGTCAAGCTCGACCTGCCGGCGTTCACGCTGATTGGCGCTACCACCCGTGCCGGCATGCTGACCAATCCGCTGCGCGACCGTTTCGGTATCGTCTCCCGCCTCGAATTCTATTCATCAGCCGAGCTCACGCGCATCGTGCAGCGCTCGGCCGGCCTTCTCAACGTGGAAACTTCGCCGGAAGGCGCGTTCGAAATCGCTTCCCGTTCACGCGGCACGCCGCGCATATCGAACCGGCTGCTGCGGCGCGTGCGCGACTACGCGCAAGTGAAGGCACAGGGCAAGGTCGACCGGGAGATTGCGGATGCGGCGCTGAAGATGCTGGACGTGGACCGCATCGGGCTCGACGTGATGGATCGCAAGCTGCTGCTCGCGGTCGTGGAAAAATTCGGGGGCGGGCCGGTTGGCATCGACAACCTGGCGGCGGCCATCGGCGAAGAGCGCGATACCATCGAGGACGTGCTCGAGCCTTTCCTGATTCAGCAGGGTTACCTGCAGCGCACGCCGCGCGGGCGCATGGCCACCGCGTCGACCTACCGGCATTTCGGCCTTACCGTGCCGTCGCCTTCGGGCAGCGCCGAGCTCTGGCGGGAGAATTAACATCGAATTCGAAATTCCAGTGCGCGTGTATTACCAGGACACCGATGCCGGCGGGGTGGTATTCCACGCGACTTACCTGCATTTTCTCGAGCGTGCGCGCATGGAGTGGATGCGCGCACGCGGATTCGATGCAAGGGAACT
>JAYVMZ010000401.1:0-3396 GCA_043758735.1 Betaproteobacteria bacterium | reverse complement strand
ATTGCTTTCAAAATTTTCCAGGAAGCCTTTACCGCCTTTAAATGCGTGCTACACGCATATTGCTTTGCGTCAAATTGCTAAGTCCGACAGGCTGCTAGCAGGGCGAAACGCGCTTACCACGAAGGGTTTCTTCACAATACCCCCTTGAGGGGTGCACGAAGGAAAAACGAAAGATCACGAAGGAACGACAAGAGTAACATTCAAGTGAAACTGTGAGTCGGATTGAGGGATGAGGTCCGATCACTTCCCGTGTCATGTTGCGGGCAAAATTGGGGAATCACTGACCATCCCGTGTTCTCGTCAGTTTTGGTTCTCCTTCGTGTTTCCTTCGTGTCCTTCGTGGTGAAAGAGGTTGGGCTTTGACCCGCCTTCAATGAGTTTGGGTTTTAACCCAACGGGAGGAGAGATGTTCGATTTGACTGAAAAAGTCGCCCTTGTCAGCGGCGCTTCGCGCGGCCTTGGCTGGGCGATGGCGCAATCGCTGGCGACGGCGGGCGCGCATGTGATCCTGAATGCGCGCGATGAATCGGCGCTGAAGGAAAGAGTCAAAGAACTCACGGCGAAGGGCCTGAAAGGCGAAGCGGCCGCATTCGACGTAACCGACCATGCCGCGGGTGGCGCCTGCATCCAGGGTGCGGTCAAGAAGCACGGCCGTTTCGACATCCTCGTTGCCAACGCCGGCATCCAGCACCGGAAGCCGATTACCGAATTCGAAGCGGCCGATTTCGAGCGCGTCGTCGCAACCAATCTCACTGCGGTCTGGGCGCTCGCCAAGGAAGCCGCGAAAGTCATGATCCCGGCGAAGCGTGGCCGCATCATCATGACAGGCTCGGTCAGCGCCATTCTTGCGCGTCCCACCATCTCTGCTTATGTCGCCAGCAAGGGCGCGGTTCACGCGCTCACGCGCGAACTGGCAATCGAACTCGCTCCGCACAACGTAACCGCGAATGCCATTGCGCCTGGCTATTTCGCCACCGAAATGAATACCGCGCTGATCCAGAACAAGGAGTTCAACGACTGGGTGTGCAAACGCACGCCCGCTGGTCGCTGGGGCAAGCTCGAGGAAATCGGTCCGATCGCCGTGTTTCTCGCGTCGGACGAGGCCTCGTTCGTCAACGGGCATATCCTGGTGACCGATGGGGCGTTCAGTGCTTCGATGTGAAAGGACCGTGACTGACGTGACTATCGTAACTGTCGTGACTGTCGAAAAGCCGGTTGACATGTTCTGGGGACTCACGGCAGTCACGCAGTCACGATCCGGATCCATACCGATGACAACACTTTACGTGTAGAGGACAACGAAATGGCTGCGACCAAGTTCCGTATCGGAATTTCCCGCGACTCGATCACCGCGAACGGGACGATCTTCGGCGACGAAGCATTCGAGGTGCTCAAGGATCCCGCGGTTGAATGGGAGTTCTTGCCCGAGAAAGTGGCGGAGATTCCGCCCGAGTACGCAGCGACCTACGACGCGATCTGCCTGATGTCGGCGAAGGTCACGCCGAAGACGCTGTCGGGCACAGATCGCAAAATCAAACTCATTGCACGCTTCGGCGTCGGTTACGACTCCGTCGATGTGGCGGCGTGCACGGCGAACGGCGTCCTGCTGACCATTACTCCGGACGGCGTGCGCCGCCCCGTGGCGGCCAGCGTGATCGGATTCGTGCTCGCACTGGCACATCGCATGTTCTTGAAGGACAAGCTGACACGGGAAGGGCGCTGGGCGGAGAAAGGGAATTATCTCGGCAGCGGGTTGATGGGGCGCACGCTCGGCGTCATCGGTGTCGGCAACATAGGCCGGGAAATCTTCAAGCTCGCGCAGCCCTTCGGCATGAAACTGCTGGGCTGCGATCCGAACATTGCGCAATCGTCCGTGGCGTCGCTTGGCGTGACCATGGTCGACAAGGACACATTGCTCAGGCAGTCCGACTACATTTCCATCAATACATTACTGGATGACAAGACCCGGGGCCTGATCGGTGCGCGGGAGTTCGCCCTGATGAAGCCGAGCGCGTATTTCATCAATACGGCACGTGGGCCGGTCGTCGTGGAATCGGCGCTCATTGATGCGCTGAAGAACAATCGCATCGCGGGTGCGGCCATCGACGTGTTCGAGCAGGAACCGGTTTCGCCGGACAATCCGCTCCTGAAAATGGACAACGTGATCGTCGCCCCACATGCCATCTGCCACACGGATGAATGCATGAGCCTGCTCGGTCAGAGCGCGTTCAAGGCAGCCGTGGATCTGGCGCATGGCCGCAAGCCCCATCTGATCGTCGATACCGAAGCGCTGAGGCATTCGGCGTGGGTTGGAAAATTTCACGCATAGCGTGAAATTTTCCCAGGATTGACGTGAAAGGACTGAGGACTGAGTGAAAATGGTTTCGCCTCTACGACATTCACGACATTCACGGCATTTATGGGCAGAGCCCGGTATCCAGCGAAGTCGGGCACGATATTCACGGAGAAGCCATGAGAGATAACCCGGTCAAGAAAAAACTGCTAAAAGGCCAGCCTGTCTTCGGTTCCTTCGGTTGGGAATTCCTGGTGCCTGGCCTGCCGCAGATCGTTAAGTCCTGCGGCGCGGAATTCCTGCTGATCGACATGGAGCATGCGGGGACCAGCTACGAGACGCTCAAGGAACAGGCCGCCCTGTGTCGCGGGCTCGATCTGGTGCCGATGGCGCGGGTGCCGGCAAACCAGTATCACTACATCTCGCGCGCGCTGGACCTCGGTGTCATGGGTATCATGGCGCCGATGGTGGGTTCGGCCGAAGAGGCGCGGCACATCGTATCGTGCACGCGCTATCCGCCGGCAGGACGGCGGGGCGCCGCGTTCGGATTCGCGTCCGACGATTACATCGGCGGCAGTGTTGCGGAAAAGATCAGGCTCGCCAACGAACGCACGCTGGTCATGTGCCTGATCGAAACCGCCGAGGGCATCGAGAACGTGGACAAGATCGCAGCGGTGCCGGGCGTGGATGTGCTCTGGCTCGGCCATTTCGACCTGACGAATTTCCTCGGCATCCCTGCGCAGTTCGATCATCCGAAATACGTCAAGGCGATCCAGAAAATGACTGCGGCGGCGAAGAAGCACGGCAAGGTCCTCGCCTGCGCGACCGGTGACGACCAATGGAGCCGCGACTACTGGGACAAGGGCTTCCGCCTGTTTGCCATGGGGATAGACTCCATGCTGTTGCAAGGCGCGCTGACGCAGGGGATGGCGACGCTCAATTCACTCAAGGCATCCACCAGGGCAAAAAAGAAATAGCGTGGTATCCGCGATCGGACCGGGCATTCAAACAAGGGCCGGCGCAACAACGGAGGATGGAAAATGGCCCAGGCCAGGTTTCGCGTCGGCATTACACGGGACAACATCAAGCCCGACGGCAAACCG
>JAYVMZ010000400.1:0-3254 GCA_043758735.1 Betaproteobacteria bacterium | reverse complement strand
AAATGGTGGGGTCGACGCTGGATTACATGCGCGGACTGGCAGAAGGTGGCGAAGCGATGCAGCCGATCGACGTTTCCGCGCTGATTTCCAGCCTGAAGGAAGATGCGGAGGAGGCGGGCCATACCGTCACCCTATCCGGCGATGCACGCACGCCGGTGATGGGCCGCGCGCAGGCGCTCAAACGCTGCCTGCAGAACCTGATCGATAACGCACTCGCTTACGGCCGCCGTGCCGACATCACGCTGCGCGAAGAAGGCGGGGCGCTCAATATTGCGATCACGGATGATGGACCGGGCATCCCTGAAGGCGACATCGAACGGGTCTTCGAGCCCTTCTATCGTGTCGAGGGCTCGCGCAATCGCAATACCGGTGGCAGCGGTCTCGGACTTTCGATCGCGCGCAACATCGCGCAGGCGCACGGCGGTTCGGTGCGTTTGCGCAACCTCGCGCGGGGCGGTCTTGAGGCGACATTGAGGATTCCGCGCGGGACCGCCTGACCTTTCTCCGACCGAAATGACCGTAGATTAGATGCAGTTTCGAAGACACCACGGGGGTTGGGATGGCTGACGAAGTTCAAGAGTATCGCGGCGCAAACATCGTTGTGCATTTCGATGGCGAGAAATGCATTCATTCCCGCAATTGCGTGCTCGGCCGGCCCGAGGTCTTTCAGGCCAATGTGCCGGGTGCGTGGATCAAGCCGGACGCTGTGTCGGTGGAAGAGGTGGTGGCCACTGCGCTGGCTTGTCCGTCCGGCGCCATCACTTTTGAACGCATCGACGGCGGCAAGCAGGAATCGCCGCCGCCGGTGAATGTGATCCGCATCCGGGAAAACGGACCGCTCGCAATTCATGCGGACTTGCGTATCGGTGATACGACTGCGCATACACGCGCAACCTTGTGCCGTTGCGGCGTGTCGCAAAACAAGCCTTACTGCGACGGCCGCCACGTCGCAGTCAAGTTCCAGTCAACTGGTGAGCCACCGACAGAACCCTCCGGGCCGCTTGCGGCGCGTAACGGAATTCTTGCGTTAACACCGAAGAAAGACGGGCCCCTTTACTTTTCCGGCAACCTGGAACTGGTCAGCGGAACCGGGCGTACCGTGAACCGCATGCAGGAAGCCTGGCTATGCCGTTGCGGCGAGTCGAAGAACAAACCCTATTGCGACGGCACGCACAAGAAAATCGGCTTCAAGACCGGATGAAGCGCAGACCGACGCTCGATGTGCCGGGCGGAGTTACCGCGATAGCGAAGAGAAAATCATTTACCGCAAGGGACGCCAAGGACGCCAAGGAAAATCAAAGGCGTTCCCAGACAGGACGGACCGACAGGAATTTCATTTGCTCGTTGCGATTGCCCTGCCCGGTTTCCCTTGGCGTCCTTGGCGTCCCTTGCGGTGAGTGTTTCTTGTACCGCGTGATAGCCGTTCGATAAGAATCGACATCTACAACCCGTCGACGACGATAATTTTTGCGTCCGAGGTTTTCTGGCGGATGGTCATGGCCGGTTTGTATTCCGGGGAGTCATACCACTCCCGGGCGCGGGCCAGGCTTTCGAATTCGCAGATCACGACGCGTTTGGGCGACCAGTCGCCCTCCAGCACATCGATCCTGCCGCCACGCGCGACGAACTTGCCGCCGTATTTTGCCAGCGAGGCGCCGACCAGCTTTCGATACTCTTCGTAGCCTTGCGGATCGTGGACTTCAATCTGTGATATCAGGTAAGCGGGCATGCGATTCCTCCGTTGCAGGTTGCGTTCAGGCTTTCCAGTCCGCGAGGACCATTTCCGCGCCTTTTTCCGCAATCATCGTGGTCGGGGCATTGGTGTTGCCGGATGTGATGCGCGGCATGACCGATGCGTCGATCACGCGCAGGCCGGCCATGTCGCGCACCTTCAGGCGATCGTCCACAACGGCCAGAGGGTCGCGCCCCATCCTGCAGGTGCCGACCGGATGAAAGATGGTCGTGCCGAGTTCGCCTGCGGCACGGTAGAGCTGTTCGTCGGTGTCGATGTCCAGTCCCGGGAGATATTCTTCCGGCCGGTATTTTTCCAGCGCCTTTGCCTTCATGATCTCGCGCGTCTTGCGGATGGAGTCGATGGCGACCTTGCGGTCTTCCTGCGTGGACAGGTAGTTGAGCTTGATCGAAGGATGTTCGTAGGGATTGGCGCTCTTGATGCGTACCTGGCCGCGGCTGGTGGGACGCAGGTTGCAGACCGAGGGCGTGATCGCCGGAAACGAATGCAGCGGTGAACCGAACTTGTCCAGCGACAGCGGTTGCACATGCCATTCGATGTTGGCTGACGGCTGCGACGGATCGCTTTTCGCAAAGGCGCCCAGTTGCGAAGGGGGCATGGTCAGCGGGCCAGTGCGATGCAGCAGATACTCCAGGCCCATTGCCGCCTTGCCGAACAGGCTGTTTGCGCGCTCGTTGAGCGTGCCGACATTCTTCACCTTGTAGACGATCCGAACCTGGAGGTGATCGTGCAGGTTCTCGCCTACGCCGGGCAGGTTGTGTTCGACTTCGATGCCATGCTCTTTCAGGAGCGCCGCTGGGCCGATGCCCGACAGTTGCAGGATTTGCGGCGAGCCGATCGCCCCGGCCGACAGGATGACTTCGCGCCGCGCCTTTGCAATCTGTTTGCCGCGCGGGCCGAGGCGGAATTCGACACCGGTGGCGCGCCGGAGCATGCCCATGTTTTGCAGGACAATGCGTTCGACGTGGGCATGGGTGACGACGGTGAGGTTCGGCCGGTGCATGACCGGACGCAGGAAGGCCTTGGTGTTGCTCCAGCGCACGCCGCGCTTCTGGTTCATCTGGAAATAGGCGTTGCCGAAATTGTCGCCGCGGTTGAATTCATCGATCTTCGGAATGCCGCACTCCGCAGCGGCCTCGCGCCACGCATCGAGGATCTCCCAGTTCACGCGCCGTTCTTCCACGCGCAATTCGCCGCCGGCGCCGTGGAATTCGCTGGCTCCATGGGCATAGTCCTCGGTGCGCAGGAAATACGGCAGGACTTCGTCCCACGACCAGCCCTTGTTGCCCAGCGACGCCCAGTAGTCGTAGTCGCTTTTCTGTCCGCGCATGTAGATCATCGCGTTGATGGACGAACAGCCGCCGAGCACTTTGCCGCGCGCGTAACCGATGGAGCGACCATTGAGGCCGGGGTCCGCATCCGTCTTGTAGCACCAGTCGGTGCGTGGATTGGCGATGGTATAGAGATAGCCGACCGGGACATGGATCCAGAAATAGTCGTC
>JAYVMZ010000399.1:0-2583 GCA_043758735.1 Betaproteobacteria bacterium | reverse complement strand
CATGGGACGAGCCTTGGCTCAGGCCGAGCTGTCGACCCAGAATGGTGACCGCTTCGTGAAGGTCACTGCGGAAGGCGATCCGGTGGCCCTGCGGGCGGCTGAAGTTCTGCCCGGAAAGCCGCTGCTAGTCTATCCGTTCGATCCTGCCTCGAAAAAAATCCGCAACGCGTCGCGCCTGAGCAAACTCGTTCTGGTGCGAGTCGACGAATTGGATCTGGACGCCGACACGAAGCCGCGCGCGGCCGGGGGCGTGCTTGCCTTTTCCGGACTGTGCACCCATGCGGGATGTGACGTGAATGCCTGGATGGCGAAGACCAAACGACTGCTGTGTTACTGCCATGGCTCGCAATACGACCCGCTCGCTTCAGGCAAGGTCACCGATGGGCCGGCGCCGCGCAGCCTGCCATGGCTGCCGCTTGCGCTTGCGGGAGATGAATTGATGGTGGCGGGCCCGCTGAGCGCCACACCAGGAGCATTGACGACTTGAACCGGGTTCGCGAGCGCAGCCACCGGGTACCGGTGCCTGCCCGCGGTGATCTGTTCGGCGGCAGTTGTAGTGCGTGTAACACCAAGAAGACGCAATCAAAGTAGTCCATCCGAGGAGAGATCATGAATCTGAAAACAAAATGCTTGATGGGGGCGGCGATCTTGGCCCCCGTAATGGCGCTGGCAGCGCCGTCCGATTACTCGCCGGTCACCGACGCGCGGCTGAAAAATCCAGAGCCGTCCAACTGGCTGATGTACCGGGGCAACTATGCGGGTTGGGGTTACAGCCCGCTCAAGCAGGTCAGCGATAAGAGCGTAAAGGATCTTTCAGTCGCCTGGTCGTTTACCACCGGGTTGCAGGAAGGCCACCAATCCCCGCCGATCGTCAACAACGGCTATATGTACGTGACGACGCCAGGCAGCCAGGTGATTGCCCTGGATGCCAAGACCGGGGAGGAACTCTGGCGCTTCAAGAAGGATCTGCCTGCCGACCTGCTGCAACTGCATCCGACCAACCGCGGCGTGGCGCTCTACGGAGACAAGCTCTACTACACCACGCTCGATACTTTCTTGGTGGCGCTCGACGCCAAGACCGGCAAGAAGATCTGGGAATCCAAGATCGGGGAATGGAAAAAAGGCTACTACACGACCGCGGCGCCATTGGCCGCCCGCGGCAAAATCATTGTCGGCATCTCCGGCGGTGAAATGGGCATCCGTGGTTTTGTGAAGGCCTTCGATGCGGAGACCGGTGCGGAAGCATGGGTGTTCCACACGACGGCCGCGCCCAATGAACCGGGTGGTGACTCCTGGCCCGGAGAGACGTACAAGACCGGCGGCGGGGGCACCTGGGTCACCGGTGTGTACGATCCGGAAACCAAATTGACCTTCTGGGGAACCGGCAATCCCGGACCCTGGCCCACCGAAGGCCGCAAGGGCGACAACTTGTACACCACGTCCGTGGTCGCTCTTGACGTCGATAGTGGCACGCTCAAGGGTCACCACCAATATCACTGGATGGATGCCTGGGACTGGGATGAAGTCTCCGCTCCCCTCCTGATCGACACCGAAGTCAACGGCAAGAAGGCAAAGACCGCGGTACACGCCGGACGCGATGGTTATCTCTGGGTGCTCGAGCGCACGAAGGACAAGATAAATTTCCTCGCCGCGCACAAGTATGTCGAGCAGGATGTGTTTTCCAGCATCGATGCGAAGACCGGCCGGCCTTCATATGTCGCCGAGCATACCCCGGGCAAGCGCGGTGCGACGACCTTCTGTCCGTCTTTGTGGGGTGGCAAGGACTGGATTCCGGAAGCCTATAGTCCGGACACCGGCCTGTTCTACATCCCGGCCAACAACAATCTGTGCTCCGAACTGCCGGCTCCGGAAGAAAACCTGACCTACAATCCCGGGGGCATCTACATCGGCTATCCGATTCCCGACGTGCTGGGCAGCCTGCGCCCGGGGAAGAATTTCAGCAAAGGCGTTGGTGAATTGCAGGCCTGGAACCTGAACACAGGCAAGCAGGTCTGGACGCACAACTTCAAGACCTTCAACTGGGGGCCTTTGATGACGACGGGAGGCAACCTCGTGTTCGCGGGTGGCACCAACGACCGGATGTTCCGGGCGTTCAACGCCAAGACCGGTGCCGTGCTGTGGGAGTACCCGATGCCATCCGGCGTGACCGGTGTCCCGACGTCCTATGAAGTGGACGGCGTGCAGTACGTCGCGGTTCAATCGGGCTGGGGTGTGGATGCACAACGCATGCAAGCCGGCTGGGATGCGATGACCAACACCAAGACCAACGTCCCGCAAGGTGGCACGGTGATGGTGTTCAAGCTCAAGAAATAAGCAGGATGGCGCCGGAGTCGCACGATCCCGGCGCCAGTGCAGCGGCGTGAGTCCGGGCATCGGCAGCCCGATCACGAAGGCAAGGCCTGGGATGAGGATCGCTGTTACGGTCTGAAGCGTTTCGACGTGCAGCCGGACCGCTAACCGCGCTTAGCCCGACTTAGCGGATTCGCGCTGTTGAAAACGCTAACGCATTGATCGCATTAGACGACGATGGTCAAGGTCTGCACTACAACGGGGTAGCTGAGG
>JAYVMZ010000398.1:0-9132 GCA_043758735.1 Betaproteobacteria bacterium | reverse complement strand
TGCTATTACGCGCCGTTGAAGGAAGGGTATCGCGCCTGGGGCAGCTGTATCGCTCCCATGGCCCACCTCAAGGGCCTCCAGCTCGACGCGGCCTACGAGTACATCAATTGGTATATGTCGGGATGGCAGGCGGGCTTCATCGCCAAGCAAGGTTATTACAGCTCCATTCCCGAGACCGCCAAGAAATTCATGACCGAGGATGAGTATGGTTATTGGTACGAAGGCAAGCCGGCCAAGAGTGAAATCAAGGATCCGTATGGCAACGTCATGGAGAAAGCAGGGGCCGTGCGCGATGGCGGAGCCTTCTGGGATCGCATGGGTAAAGTGGCGTGCTGGAATACCTTGATGGACGAGAACCAGTACATGGTCAAGAAGTGGAACGAATTCCTGGCGTCCTGAAATAGGGGACCAGGATTCAGGGGATAGGGGGCGGAGATTTTTTCCTCCTTCTACCCCTTTCCCTTCCCACCTTCCCTGCAATCACCTGGCACAACAAGAGGCGCACGCCCGTGAAAGTCTCGCCTACGCTGACGTCTTATCTGCAGGTCGGTCCGCTGCTGCTGGTGCTGTTGCTGTTCTTCGGCATCCCTTTGCTGATGATCATCGCCTATAGTTTTTTTCAGTTCGATGGTCTCGACTCGGTTCCCGCCTTCGACTTCGTGAACTACATCGATGTACTGACCTCCGGGGTCACGCTGTCGTTGTATTCGAAAACACTTTATTACGCGTTGGTGGTCTGGGCGATTACGCTCCTGATCGGATTCACCGTCGCCTATTTCCTGGCCTTCCACGTAAAGAGCCTGATCTGGCAGATGGCGCTGTTACTTTTGTGTACCGTGCCTTTCTGGACGTCCAATATCATACGAATGATCTCCTGGATTCCGTTTCTCGGCAGAAACGGAATCTTCAACAATGCGCTCATGGCGGCGGGCATCACGGATCAACCCCTGGAATTTCTGCTGTTTTCCGATTTCGCCGTCATCATCGCTTATGTGCATTTGTTCACGCTGTTCATGATCGTGCCCATCTTCAATTCCATGGCGAGGATCGACAAGTCGCTGATCGAGGCCGCCCACGACGGTGGCGCCAGTGCCTGGAGCGTCATCTGGGACATCGTGATCCCGCTTTCCAGGACCGGCATCGCCTTGGGATCGATCTTCGTGATTACCCTGGTGATGGGCGATTTCTTCGTGGTCAAGGTCATGAGCGGCAGCCAGTCCGCTTCTATCGCCATGGCCATGTCGAACCAGATCGCCATGGTGCAGTACCCGCCGGCGGCGGCCAGCGCCGTGATCCTGCTGATCGTCGTGAGCTTGATGGTGGCGGCGATCCTGCGTGTCGTCGATGTTCGAAAAGAGATCGCGGGATAAGCCATGCAGAAACTGCGGACCGGCAAACGACCCTTGAGTTTCTACGCGCTGAGTGGCTTTTTCGGGTTGTTCGTACTCTTCCTTTACGGCCCCATGTCGGCCATTTACATTCTGTCCTTTCAAGGGCCAACCGGCGGGCTGACGTTTCCCATGCGAGGTTGGTCGTTGCACTGGTTCGACGCGCTCTTCAGCCAGCAGCGAACGGGGGATTTCGCGGGCGCATTCACGCGCTCCATGATTCTCGCGGCGATGGTTCTGTTGCTTACGGTGGCGATCTCGGTGGTCGCCGGACTTGCCTTCCGGCGGCGATTCGCCGGAGCCGCCTTCGTCTTCTACCTGGCTGTGGCCAGCCTGATCATGCCGGGATTGCTGGTGGGGTTGGGCGTGGGACTCACTTTCCAGACGCTGGGGATTCAAACCAAGTGGTTTGCCTCGGCGCTGGGCGCGCAACTTACCTGGACCCTGCCCTTCGGCATGTTGATCATGTTTGCCGTGTTCAGCCGTTTCAATCGCGCTTATGAAGAAGCTGCGCGCGATCTTGGCGCCACCAACTGGCAGATCTTTCTGTGGGTGGTCCTGCCTATTTTATTTCCCGGCATGATCGCGGTGGCCTTGTTTGGATTCACGCTGTCCTACGACGAGTTTCCCCGCACCCTGCTGACCTCCGGGGCGACCAACACGCTGCCCATGGAAATCTGGGGCATGACGACCAACGTGACCTCGCCGGCACTGTATGCGCTGGGAACGGTCACCACGCTGGTGTCATTCATCGCCATCACGCTGGCACTGGGATCGATCGCCATCATCCAGTGGCGCAGATCGCGCCGGCCTCTTGGAATAACAATGCATTCGACAAAGGAACAGGAATGAACCCGGAACATCGGCGCGCGGCCCAGCGAGGCAGTATCGAACTGGCGGGCGTCACCAAGAGCTTCGGCGAAACGGCCGCGGTCAGGAACGTCGACCTGAAAATACCCGGCGGATGCTACTGCTGTCTGCTGGGGCCGTCGGGCTGCGGCAAAACGACGATCCTGCGCATGATCGCCGGCCACGAATCGCCCACCGAGGGCGCGGTACTGATCGACGGCGAGAACGTGGTCGACAAACCTCCGGTCGAACGCGGTACGGCCATGATGTTCCAGAGTTACGCGCTGTTTCCTCACCTGAGTTGCATGGACAATGTCGCTTTCAACCTCAAGATGCGCGGTATGAGCAAAGACGAACGGCGCGCTCGCGCGCTCGACATGCTCGATCGCGTGCGTATGAAGTCATTCGCGGACCGGTTGCCGGCGCAGCTGTCGGGCGGGCAGCAGCAGCGCATCGCACTGGCGCGTTCGCTCATTACCAACCCGCGGGTCCTGCTGCTCGACGAGCCGCTCTCGGCGCTGGACGAGTTTTTGCGTCTGCAGATGCGCGGCGAGCTCAGGCACATCCAGGCGGAATTTGGCATCACGTTCATTCACGTGACGCACACGCAAATGGAGGCGGTCGCGCTGGCCGACATGGTGGTGGTGATGGACCAGGGCCAGATCGAGCAGGCCGCTTCGGCCCGGGACGTCTACGACCGGCCGCGCACCGGCTACGTGGCGCACTTCATGGGCGGGCAGAATGTGCTGGCCGGCGTCGTGACCGCGCGCCAGACCGGCACGGTCACCATTACCAGCGGGACAAAGAACATTACCATCGCGGCGCCGGACCCGGCCCCGGCGCTGGGCACACAGTTCGAGGTCGCGGTGCGCCGCGACCGGGTGCACTTGAGCCGAGCGCCCTCGCGGGCGGCCGACGCCGGCGTGAACTCGGTGAGCGGCCGCGTCAGCGGAATCGAATATCAGGGCACGTGGCTGAAGATCTCGATCGAGGATGCCTGCAGCGAGAGCTTCGTCGCCAACGTCCCCGACGACAAGTTTTTCGCCGACCCGTTGACGATCGGCGATCCGGTGATCGCCCGCTGGGACGCGGAGCAACTGCATTACCTGGAGGCCCGGTCCGGGAATCGATCCGCGGCGAGCGCCCCGCCATCGGCGGCGTCCACCGAGGCCGCGGCGGGCTAGCGATGTGTGCCTTGTGCGGCGTCTTCGCTGGTGAATCGCACTGGAGCGAGGCAGGTGTAGGCCCGATCGACGGCGGTCGCACCCGTCGCCATGAGCGGCTGCACCGGGTAGCACTGGCCAATCGCATCCTGAAACAAGTCGGCCTGAAGCTGAGTGACTGGCAGGGGAGCGCTTACCTGCTTGGTGGCCAGACCGGTCAGACCGCCATCGTGTCAAGCGTTGCCGCCGTGTGGCCGGAGGCCGAACGTTTGCGCAAGCAAGAGATCGATCCGCTCGACGAGTGCCTGATCGAGGCGCTCGAACAGGACTGATTCCAGGGAAACCGCATCGTGACTTCGCGCGGCAATCATACGCCGGTCAACGTCCTCACCGGATTCCTGGGCAGCGGCAAGACGACGCTGCTGCAGCGGCTGCTGCGCTCGCCGCGCATGGCGCATACCGCGGTGCTGATCAACGAGTTCGGCGACATAGGCTTGGACCATCTGCTGGTCCAGCAAGTAGATGAGTCGGTCGTCTTGCTGCAGAGCGGATGCATCTGCTGCAGCATCCGCGATGACCTGAAGTCCGCGCTGCGCGGCCTGCTGAGCCGGCGCGAGCGCGGCGAGATTCCCTGGTTCGACCGCGTCGTCATCGAGACCACCGGCCTCGCCGATCCGGGCCCCATCCTTTACACACTGCTGAGCGAGCCGGTAATCCGGCACCATTTCCAGCTCGGGAACGTGATCACGACCGTGGATGTGGTGAATGCCGAACTGCATTTATCCCGCAACCCCGAGGGCGTCAAGCAGGTGGCCGCCGCCGATCGGCTGGTCCTCACCAAGTCCGATCTGGCCGAGTCGGGGCACACCGCAGCGGTGGGCGAGGAACTGGCGCGTCTGAATCCGTCCGCAAGGCTCTGGGACGCCGCGCAGGAACCTGTCGACGCGGATTTCCTGCTCGATGTAATGCCGTCCGCGCCGGCGCCGGGTCCGGCACGCTACCGGCCGCAGAATGAGGGCGCGAGCGCCGGTAGGGCGGACGCCATAAAAGGACTGCGCCCGCATACCGAATCGGTATCGAGCATGAGCCTGATCGTGGATCGACCGATGGACTGGACTGCTTTCGGTATTTGGTTGAGCCTGCTGCTCAACCGGCGCGGCGACGACGTGTTGCGGGTGAAGGGAATTCTTTGCGTCGAGGGTAGCGACACCCCGGTGTTCATCAACGGCGTGCAGCACATCGTTCATCCTCCCCGGCACCTGGAGCGCTGGCCAACGCCGGACCACCGCTCGCGCATCGTGTTCATCACGCGCGGCATCGATCAGGGGCAGTTACGCCGCTCGCTGGAGGCTTTTTGCAGATTGCGGGTAGCCGAGCGGGCCGCGGCATAAGGCCTTGGTCGCGCAATCAGTGCCGGCTCAAAACCGGCAATCGCGGAGACTGAAGGACCATGAGCAAGTTTTCGAGGCGGGCCAAGTGAGCGAGCGCGATTGCAAAAACTGTTAATCATTCTGCCGCCCGCGGCCGCAGGGCGCGGCTCGTAAGAGGGAACCGGATATGGTTGCAATATCGATTGATTCGCAACGGCTGTGGAAATCCCTGATGGACCTCGCCCGGATCGGCGCCACGGAAAAAGGCGGCGTGCGCCGGCTGGCGCTGTCCAGGCTGGACGGTGAGGCGCGCGACCTGTTCATTCGCTGGTGCAAGGAAGCTGGCTGCGACATCGCGATCGACGGCATCGGCAACATCTTCGCGCGGCGGGCGGGCCGAAATAACGCGCTGCCGCCCATCATTACCGGCAGCCACATCGACACCCAGCCTTCGGGCGGAAAATTCGACGGCAACTATGGCGTGATGTCCGGGCTCGAGGTGATTCGCTCCCTCAACGATCACAAGATCCGCACTGAAGCGCCGATCGAAGTAGCGGTGTGGACCAATGAGGAAGGCTCGCGTTTCACGCCGGTGATGATGGGATCGGGCGTGTTCGTGGGTGCTTTCCCGCTCGAATCCACCTTGCAGCGCGCCGACCTGGAAGGCGTGACGGTCGGCCAGGCGCTCGAGCAGATCGGCTACGCCGGTGCGGAAAAAATCGGCGGCCGACCCGTCGGCGCCTACTTCGAGGCGCATATCGAACAAGGACCCATCCTGGAGGATACACGCAAGGTGATCGGCGTCGTGCTCGGCGCGCTGGGCCTGCGCTGGTACGACGTCGTCGTCACCGGGCAGGACGCGCATGCCGGCCCCACGCCGATGCGGCTGAGGAAGGACGCTTTGCTCGCCGCCGCGAAAATGGTTGCCGAAATCAACGCGCTCGCCTACCGCTACCAGCCCGACGGCCGCGGCACGGTGGGATTCCTGCAGGTCAAGCCCAATTCGCGCAACGTCATTCCGGGAGAGGTGCGGTTTTCGGTGGACTTGCGCCACGCGCAAGACGAGGCACTCGACCGCATGGAAAGCGAGATGCGCGCGGCGTGCGAGCGCTTTGCGCGGGAGGGGAAAGTCAGTGCCAGCGTCGAGTGCGTCGCCAATTATCCAGCCTGCAATTTCGAAGCCGGATGCGTAGCCGCGGTACGCAATGCCGCGCAAACCCTCGGCCTGAGCCACATGGACATCGTCAGCGGCGCCGGCCACGATGCCATCTACATGGCGAGAGTCGCGCCGACCAGCATGATATTCGTGCCCTGCGAAGGCGGCATCAGTCACAACGAGATCGAGAACGCCAAGGAGGAAGACCTGGCGGCGGGCTGCAACGTGCTGCTGAACGTCATGCTCCAAAAGGCGCAGATCGCTGACTAGGCGGGTCGCGCAAAAGGAATCGACGCATGAAACCCAGGATCGTACTGTTGGCCACCGGCGGAACCATCGCGTCGCGTTATGACCAGAAGCTGGGCAGCACCGTAGCCTCCCAGCGTGCCGATGCGCTTCTCCAGACGTTGCCGCAGGCGGCAGATGTCGCTGAAATCGAAGTGCATGACCTGGCGACCATCCCGAGCTATGACATGGATCTGCAGTTCGCTTTCGATCTTGCCGGGCGCATCCGGGATGCACTCTCCAGGCCGGAAGTGGCGGGCGTGGTGGTCACGCACGGCACCGATACGATGGAGGAGACTTGTTATCTGGCCGATCTGCTGCTCGATTCCGATAAACCGGCGGTTTTCACTGGCGCGCAGCTTGCCCACGATGATCCGCAATCCGACGGCCCCCGCAACTTGCTGAACGCCTTGCGGGTCGCGGCGTCGCCTTTGGCCCGCGGGCTCGGTGCAACGATCTGCTTCAACGCCACCATCCACGCGGCGCGCGATGTGACCAAGGTCCACGCCAGCGCAGTGGAAACCTTCCAATCGTACGGACACGGTGCGTTGGGCGAAGTCGATGGCAACACGGTCATCATCCACCGGCGGCCCGTCCTGCGCCGCTCATTCAGGATCGACCGGCTCGAGCAAAACGTGGAGCTGTTCCGGCTCGTTCTCGGCATGGACCTTCGCGGCCTCGAGGCCGCCATCGAGCGCGGCGTCGCGGGTCTGATCATCGAGGGATTCGGCCGCGGCAACGGACCATCGCCACTGGCCGAACTCGTGCGGCGGGCGACGCGCAAGAACATTCCGGTTCTGATTACGTCGCGCTGTCCCGCTGGCCGCGTGCAACCGATTTACGGCGGCGGCGGGGGCCGCGATCTTGCCGATGCGGGCGGAATCTTTGCCGGCGATATGAAGGGGCCTAAGGCAAGGTTGCTGTTGATGGTGTTGCTGTCCGGCGCCGAGAGCGGGCGGCCGATTGCGCAAACCGTGGCCGCGCTGGCGCCCTGATACGTCGCGCACGACGAATATAAAAACGTAAATCTGTCCAAGGAGGAACGCTGAATGGCTACGACCCTGATAAAGAACGGGAGGATCGTAACGGCGGTGGATGATTACACCGCCGATATAGTGGTCGTCGATGGCCGCATCCAGACCATCGGCAAAAACATCGCCGCTGGCGCGGACGTCAAGGTCCATGACGCGAACGGCCTGTTGGTCCTGCCCGGCGGCGTCGACGTGCATACGCACCTGGACTGGGAGTTCGGTCCGACGCGCACCGTCGACTCGTTCGAAACCGGGACCAAGTCCGCCGCGTTCGGCGGAACCACCACGCTCATCGACTTCTGCAACCAGACTGCGGGCAAGAGCCCCCTGGTCGGGATCGAGGACTGGCACAAACGCCGCGCCACCGCCTGCGTGGACGTCGGCGCGCACATGATCATGCTCGACGTCAATGACCAGAGCCTGGCCGACATGAAAACGCTGATCAGGAATGAAGGGGTCACCAGCTTCAAGCTGTTCATGGCCTACCCCGGCGTGCTGATGGTGGACGATGGCGCGCTGTTCAAGGCCATGCGCGTGGCGGGCGCCAACGGTGCCATGACCTGCATCCACGCGGAGAACGGGCCGGTCATTCAGGTCCTGGTCCAGGAAGCTGTGGCGCAGGGACTGCGAGCACCCAAGTACCATGCCACCACTCGCCCGTCGATCCTCGAAGGGGAGGCCACGCACCGGGCGATTTGCCTGGCTGAATTGGCCGGCACGCCGCTCTACATCGTTCACCTCTCGGCGGGGGAAGCGCTGTCGGCGGTGACGGAGGCGCGCGACCGCGGCATTCCCGTTCATGCGGAAACCTGCCCGCATTACCTGTTCCTGACGGCGCAGGATTATGAGCAACCCGGGTTCGAAGGCGCCAAGTACGTCATGACCCCGCCGCTGCGCGATCACCACCACCAGCAGCACCTCTGGCGCGGGCTGAAGACCGACGATCTGCAGGTGGTGTCGACCGACCATTGTCCGTTCTGCTTCAACGAACAGCCTCATGGCATGAAGTTCTCCAAGCAGCAGGGCGCGGACAGTTTCAGCAAGATCCCCAATGGCGCGCCCGGAGTCGAGACCCGATTGCCTCTCATCTTCGACGGTGCTGTCAAAAGGCAGGGCATGTCGATCAACCGCTTCGTCGAAATCACATCGACCGCGCCCGCCAAGCTGTTCGGCCTGTTCCCGCGCAAGGGCACGATTGCCGTGGGCTCGGACGGGGACATCGTTCTGTTCGATCCGGACGAGCAGTGGACCATCCGCGCGGCGGAACAGCACAGCCGTGTCGATTACAGCCTGTTCGAGGGGCGGCCGGTAACGGGCCGCGTGAAGAAGGTTTTTCTGCGCGGGCAGTGCATCGTCGATGGCAGCGGCTGGCTTGGCCGCGCCGGTATGGGCGAATATTTGAGCCGCGGGGAATCCGGAAAAATATGATGGTGAGCAAGCGCATAAAGATCACCGCCGGGCCGTTCGAATTCATTGCGCGCATGGAAACCGAAAAAGCGCCGGCGACCTGCGCCCTGTTCGCGGGCCTGTTGCCGTTCAGGAACAAAGTCATTCACTCGCGCTGGAGCGGCGAAGCGGTCTGGATTCCCTTGGGCGACATGGTAACGGACTTCGCATTCGAGAACCATACCAGTCACGGATCGCGCGGCGACTTGTTGTTCTATCCCGGCGGGTTCAGCGAGACGGAGATCCTGTTCGTTTATGGCAGTTCGCGCTTCGCCAGCAGGATGGGGCAACTGGCCGGCAATCACTTCTTGACGATGGAGCAGGGGCAAAAACATCTGGAAGCGTTCGGCAAACTCGTTCTCTGGCGGGGTGCGCAGGACATACTTTTCGAGCTGATGCCAGATTAATACGCGTATTTCTTGTCATAACGATCGCAATTCTTGC
>JAYVMZ010000397.1:0-2515 GCA_043758735.1 Betaproteobacteria bacterium | reverse complement strand
GCCCAGGTCGTAGGGGGCGCGAGCTCGTAGGAGTACTTGGCCTTGAACGCCTTCTTCAGGTCGGGGCGCGCGAATATGTCCTTGCGGTAGTACATCAGGAATACGTCGCCGTCGTCGGGGAAACCATAGATCTTGCCATCGACCATCATCTGGTTGTCGCGATAGGTCGGCGCGATTTTCTGCAACTCGTCGCGAAAACCGTACTTGTCGACGTAAGAATCGAGCACTTCCAGTGCGCCGGCCTGCACGAGGTCCGGCATCCAGGCTGGAATCACATTCAGCGCGTCGTACCCGCCGGCGCCGGCGCGGTAGTCCTGCATGATCTTGGTGAACATTTCTGCGGTGGGCACTTCCACGACTTTGACCTTGCAGCCGGTCTCCTTCTCCCAGAGCGGGCCGGAGAACTGGGTCGGGTCGAGCGACTGCAGTCCGGCTTCCCAGACAATGGTGATGGTCTTGCCGTTGCAGATCTTCTTGGCAGCTTCGACGGCTTTCTGCGCGGCGCCCTGTGCGTTCGCGGCACCGGCCCAGGCGACAGCCGAGGCAGCGACGAGCGACAAGAGCAAACCTCTGAGCAGACCCAGCCGGCGAAGGACGCGTGACAGATCCTTCATGATGCCTCCTCCGATAAGTTATAAGTTTTTGATTGCTCGCTCTTAATGGCGGGCAATTTGGTGAAGCGCAACGATTATGTTGAAGTGCCCCCCGGGGTGTCAAGCTGACCCGGCGGGATTTCTTCATGCGGCGTGGCAGCATGACCTCGCGATCTCGCCGGAGCCGTTGCGCCGCGGATGGATAGTGCAGCCTGTTCGCTGGCGAAGGCTGTTTTGTGGTGCGATTGAATCTTGACCACACTATTTTTGAAGGAATTGCATTGAGCGCACCGACCCTGCAGGCTGCCACCCTCTTGCTCGACCAACGGTTGTCCCTGCGGCCGATCACCGACTTGCCCGCGGCGATACGGCCGCAGACGGAAGCGGAGGGCTACGCGCTGCAGCGCGTGCTCAACGGGTTGCTGACCGTAGCGGGGATGGGCAGGCAGGTCGGCCACAAAATCGGCTGCACGACCGCCGTCATGCAGAAATTTCTCGGCATTCCAAATCCATGCGCGGGCGTGATATTCGAGAAGACGGTGCTGCGCCGCTCGGCCCGCGTTCCGCGTTCGGGATTCGTCAGGCTGGGCATCGAATGTGAAATCGCAGTGGAGCTGGCGCGCGACCTGGCACCCGCCGGCGCGCCGGTCGACCGTGAGTCCGCGGGCAAGGCGGTCGGCGCGGTAATGGCCTGCATCGAACTCGTGGACGAGCGGTATGAAAATTTCCGTACGCTCGGGGTGCCGACGCTTATCGCCGACGACTTCTTCGATTCCGGCTGCGTACTCGGCGATCCGGTACGCGACTGGAGCAAACTCGAACTCGACAAGCTGCGCGGCGTGACCTATGTCAACGGCGTCGAAGCCGGGCATGGCACCGGCGCGTTGGTGATGGGACATCCGCTGGAGGCGCTGGCCTGGCTGGCGAATTCGCGCGCCAGGCATGGGTTCGATCCGCTCAGGGCGGGCGAATTCGTCACGCTTGGAAGCGTCGTTGAAACCAAGTGGCTGAACGCCGGCGACGAAGTGCGTGTCGAGATCGAGGAACTCGGGGAATTGCGGCTCGTGGTAGATCCATGATTCGAACCGGGAATGTGTGAATATCGTGAATGTCGTGCCAGCGTACGACTGACGGCCCACGCCGTGTTTTCTCCGGGCATCCGCAGCCCTGTTATCCATGGCATCCGGCTGCCAGGCTGATGCAAGAATCCGCCGTCGAACTGTCGAACGTGCGTTTCTCGTGGACCGCTTCTTCGCCGATCGTGGTCGACATCGAGAGTCTGCGCATCGATAACGGGGAGCGCATTTTTTTGCGCGGACCGAGCGGCAGCGGAAAATCCACGCTGCTCAGCCTGTTGGCAGGCGTGGTGACCCCGAGGGAAGGTAAGGTCCGGGTGCTCGGTCAGGACATCGGCCGGTATGGTGGCGCGGAGCGCGACCGCTTCCGCGCGGACCATATCGGCTTCATCTTTCAGATGTTCAATCTGATCTCCTATCTTTCCGTCGTGGAAAACGTCTGCCTTCCGTGTGGATTCTCGGAACGCCGCCGTTCGCGCGCGGCGCAATCGGCCGGCAGTGTGGAAGCCGAAGCAGTGAGGCTGCTCGCGCATCTCGACATGGCCGACGCCGGGATCCTGGGACGCCCTGTCACGGATCTCAGCGTCGGCCAGCAACAGCGCGTCGCGGCAGCCCGGGCGCTGATCGGCGCGCCCGATATCGTCATCGCCGACGAGCCGACCTCGTCCCTCGACGAGGACCGCCGTTCGGCGTTCCTCGATCTGCTGTTCCGCGAGTGCGGGCAGCGTCGTACCACGCTGATATTCGTAAGTCACGACGCGTCGCTAGGTTCGCGCTTCGACCGCGTAATTGCGTTCGGCGAAATCAACCGCTCGCCGGCAGCGCCATGATCGCCGCGCTCGCCGT
>JAYVMZ010000396.1:0-2923 GCA_043758735.1 Betaproteobacteria bacterium | reverse complement strand
GATGACATCGTCACCATGTGGCGTTTCATGAACGATGCGACACAAACCACCGTGTCCAGCAGAATCGATTCTGGGTAAAGATCAGGGCAGAGCCGGGGGCTTACCTCACTGAGTCAGTAACGATGGCTGGCATTCTCGTGCCCGCGTCGCAAACTGTTCGAACTCCTCGATCGGCAAGGGCTTGCTGAACAGATAGCCTTGATACCCCTGGCAGTCATGCTGGGCAAGAAAGTCCCGCTGTTCCTCGGTCTCGACGCCCTCGGCGATAACGTCCAACCCAAGCGAATGGCTCATGGCCAGAATGGCGCGCACAATCGCTGCATCGCTCAGGTCGCCCGGAATGTCGCGGATAAAGGACTGGTCGATCTTGACCTGATCGAGCGGCAGCCGCTTGAGATAGGAGAGCGACGAATAGCCGATGCCGAAGTCGTCCAGCGCGAAGCCCACGCCCAGGGCATTCATCTGCCGCATGCGGCTGACGACGACGTCCACGTTGTCCAGCACCACGCTCTCGGTCAACTCCAGTTTCAGCCGGGCCGGATCGGCGCCGCTGGCGAGCAGGCTTTGGCGGACGTGTTTGACGAAATCCGCTTGATGGAATTGCCGGGCACTCACGTTTACCGAGAGCCGCAACTCACGCGTATGAATATCATGCGACCAGGCCCGGAGCTGTGCGCAAGCGGTGTCCAGCACCCACTGGCCCATGAGCAGGATCAACCCCGATTCTTCGGCAAGGGGAATGAACTGGGCGGGTGAGATCAATCCCTGATCCGGAGACAACCAGCGGATCAGCGCCTCCGCGCCGATCAGCCGGCCATCACGGTCGACCTGGGGCTGGTAAAGCAGCCGAAACTCGCCTTTGTCCAGCCCGCGTCGCAAAGCCGCTGCCAGGGTGGTACGGGTTTCAATCGCAAGTTGCATGGCGGGATTGAAGAAGCGCACCGCATTTCGGCCCGCCCCTTTTGCCTGATAGAGGGCAAGATCAGCCTGTTTCAACAGGGTCTCTGCCGCATCACCCTGGCCACAAAAAAGCGTCAGCCCGATGCTGGTGGTGTTGAAGTACTCGGCTTCGCTGCCACCGAGCTGGTAGGGCAGATTGATGGCGAGGCGAATCTTCTCGGCAATTTTCTCCGCGTTCGTCGCGGCACCCTGTTCCGCCTCGCCCAGCCCTTCCAGCAGGATCACGTACTCGTCCCCGCCCAGGCGGGAAACGGTGTCGCCCTGGCGCACGCAGGCCGCGACCCGCTGGGCGACTTCGAGCAGCATGCGATCGCCGACATCATGGCCCTGCGTATCGTTGATGCTCTTGAAATGGTCCAGGTCCAGGATCATCAGTGCGCCGAATTCCCGGCTGCGGTTGCCGGCAGTCATCGCGTGTCCCAGGCGATCCAGCATCAGGCGCCGGTTGGGCAAACGCGTCAGCGGATCGAAGTAGGCCAGGTTACGGATCTCCTCCTCGGAGTGCCTGCGGTCGGTGATGTCTTCGAAGAAGGCAATGCCCCCTTCGTAACGGTCAAGGTCGCTGTGAAAAGGAATGCAGGACAACGCCACCCAGACGCGGGTTTCGCTGTTGCCCAATATGAATTCCCCCTCGTACGCGCCCTCTTTCCCGTCAATCGCGGCGCGCAGTGCAGGCACCACGCGCTGATCCCCGAGCGTCTTCATGTCGAAGCCGAGCAGTTCTTCCCTTTTGACCTCGAGTATTCGCGCGATGCGATCGTTGCAATAAGTGACGCCGAGATCCTTGTCGTAGTGCAGGATGCCAATGGGCGCATATTGCAGGATGATGCGCGAGCGTTCTTCGCTGACCTGCAGAGTCACTTCGGCGCGCTTGCGCTCCGCGAGCGCGGCTTCGGCGACGTCTCGTGCCTGCTTGAGCTGTGCCGCGAGTTGGCCCTGCTCCAATCCCATGCGTATGGAAACATCGAGGACCTCGTGCAGGTAGCGCGCGCTCAAAAGCATGGCGGCAAGAAAAATAAAGCTCAGCAATCCGAATGCCCAATCCAGCGCCGAATCCGCCTGCAGCAGAATGGCCACAGCCAGCGGAAAAATCACCAGCAGCGTAAAGGTTCGGAAAACTGCGGGTACCGGCGCGAGAGTCGGGACCGCGCCCGCCACCATGCCGGCCACCACCAGGCCGGTGAACAATTCCGCGCCGTCGGGCGCATGCCAGACAAACAGAACCGCTCCCGCAGCCCAAGTGGCAGCCGCCAGTGCCATGCCCGCAATATATCGACGCCGCCACGCCGGTGCGGCGGCCGCAGCCGGCTTCGCCGCCAGGAAGCGGCGCGTTAGTACATATCGCCCCGCCGAAATGACTACGAGAATGCACCACCACGCGAATGCGGCTTCGGCGGAGGCGTGCAAGGTGGTATTTACATAGGCGAGCAACGAAGCATTGACGATCGTTACGCCCAGTACGATTTCGGAATTTCTGTAGAGAAGCGCAGTCTTCTGTCGTTGCGTTTCGGCCTCGATATCCGTTGCCGGTTTCGGGTCGTTGGACATTCTGCTTTCTTATTATTTGAATGGACCCACAGAATATCGAAATACTTGATGCCCGGCAAAGACTTGCGCGCAGCACGATTCGGTCCTGAAAAACTTTCCGCCTGGCTATAGATAGCGCCTGTCCCGTGAACCGGAGCGCTTAAGAAGTCGCTATTTGGTACCCGTCGCATTACGAGACCTTAATTATCTACCTGTGCCCGGAATATGCCTTCGGTTAGACGGGCTGTGACCAAAGTGTGACTGGAACAGACTGGAATCGAAGTTGGCAAGCACTGCAAGTGGCTGATTCCAAACAACCGTTATTTAATGAAATCTGCCTAGTGTAGTGTCTCATAAATAACGTTACATATTATTTTCTCTTCTTTTTCCTGCGAGGAAGCGTGGATCCGGGCTGGATCTGCTCAACCTTGGTCCG